>CAZQTH010000014.1:0-33120 GCA_964596175.1 uncultured Clostridium sp.
TTATAGGATATACATGTCTAAATATAAGTTCTTGCCAAAATGATGGAAACATTAAAATTACAGGTTCAACTTATGCTTATGCTGGAATAGGTGGAATAATAGGGTGTATTAATAATGCTACAATAATAAAAACATGTCAAAATTATGGAAAAATTGGAACAGAAGATTGTACAGTTTATACAGGTGGAATTATAGGTTGTATAAATGCCGTGTTAGAAATTTATAATTGTAGTAATTATGGAGAAATTGTAGCAAACAGCTCTGCGGGTGGAATTGCAGGACTTTATAGAGTAGGAGAAAATGTTATACTATATAATAATAATAATTTTGGAAATGTACAAGGAAGTAATGTAGGAGGTATTATAGGAGAGTGTAATTTACCAAGTTATACTGCAATTGGAAGTTGTTACATTGAAAATAGTTATAATATAGGAATAATAAAAGGAACAAGTAATACAGGTGGAATTGTTGGTAAGATAGGTGGATATTCTTATGAAGACATGAAAATTTATATCTATAACTGTTACACGAGTGGAGAAGTGTCAGGAGGTACTGTTGGCGGAGTTGTTGGAACAATAAGAAATAATGGTTGGGGACAAAAGGCACAGTATCTATATGTTAATCAAGTATACTATTTATCAAGTATTGCTAAAAGTGGTATTGGTAGTGGAAGTACAGATGATGGAGAAATAACATCCATAGAAAATATAAACTCAATAGAATTTGTTAATATTTTAAATACTTATACTGGAGAAGATGGGCAATATCCGTCAGAATGGAATAGCTGGAAATTAGGAGATGAAGGATATCCTGTATTTGAATAATATTTTTGAGTGCTCTTGGGAACATGTTCCAAAAACAGGAATATTAATATAAATACAATAGCAAAAAGATGAAACAAAAAAGCACAAGAAGAAAACATATTGGACAATTTAAGTAAACGTTAAAATAGTTGGATACAGAACCTAAAACTGGACATCATACTTTTAGAATAAAAAAATAAAAAATATTTGAAGAGGTAGTAAGTTATCTTACTGCTTTTTTCTTAATTAAAAATTAATAATTCCTCTATTTTTTATTAATAAATTTTGTGATATACTATGTACAGAAAATAAAAGGATTCGGAGGTTTTTTATGTATAACATACTAGTAGTAGATGATGACAAAGAAATAGTAGGAGCAATAGAAATTTATTTAAAAAAGGAAGGATATAATATTTTAAAAGCTTACAATGGAGAAGAAGCGTTAGATATTGTAGACAAGAATGAAATACACTTAATAATATTAGATATAATGATGCCAAAAAAAGATGGATTAGAAACATTAGAAGAAATAAGAAAATCAAAAACAATACCAATAATATTATTATCTGCAAAATCAGAAGATTATGACAAAATAGGAGGGTTAAATTTAGGAGCAGATGATTATATAACAAAACCATTTAACCCAATGGAACTAATAGCAAGAGTAAATTCAGTATTAAGAAGATATGTAAATTTTGGTTCGTTGAAAAAAGAAGAAAATGAAAAAATATATAAAACAGGAGGATTAGTTGTTAATGATTATACTAAAAAAGTAACAGTTGATGGAAAAGAAGTAAAACTAACGGCAACAGAATTTAATATATTAAAATTTTTACTTATAAACAAAGGAAAAGTATATTCAATACCAGAAATATATGAAAATGTTTGGAAAGAAGAAGGATATGGAGCAGAAAATATAATAGCAGTACATATACGTCATATAAGAGAAAAAATAGAAATAAATCCTAAAGAACCAAGATATTTAAAAGTGATTTGGGGAGTTGGATATAAAATAGAAAATCAAAAATAGGGGGATATTATGGAAAATCTAAGAACATCAAAAATGTTGAAGTTCATATCATATATTTTATTTCCAATATTTATTTTGTTAATCGGACTTAGCATTTTTCATCTATTGTTTTTAGATGAATATGGAAATAATGGAAGTGAAAAATTTGTAGATACAGAAATGTTTGCAAATGAATATATATATTATATAACAGACAGTATAGAAAATGCTAATGCTCAAAAAAATAATGATACCAGAATATTCATACAACTAGAAGATGTAAATGGAAATGATATATATTACTTAGATGTAGATTATATATATAACTATTATAATGGAATAAATGAATATATTGATTTTATAATAATAGATAAAGAAACAAATGCAATATATACAAATATGAGAAGCAGTGATTATAATAGCGAAATAGAAAATATGGAAAATTCTACAAAATATTGGAATTATGATAATGGAAATGTTGAAACTAATATAGAATACATAAACAATGATAATATAAAATACAATTCATCATTCCAATATGCAGTATTAGATGAAGATGGAGAAGTAACTTATATAATAAATAAAGAATTTTCTGGATATATAATATACAGTAGATACAATCCAGAAAAAACAGAAGGAATAACAACATATAAAATAATAGAAGGAATTTATGAGTTTTACTTAAATAATAAAGAACTACCATTATATATCTTACCAATAAGTGTGATAGGTGTATTTTTAATAGCAATATATCTATTATGGGCAATAGGACATGAAAAAGGAGAAAAAGAAATAAAATTAGGTTATATAGATAAAGTACCATATGAAATATTGTTTTTTACAGGGGGAATATTGCTAGCAATATTTACAACAGTAGCAATTATGTTTATAAGTATATCAAGCTATATAACATTAGTATTTGCACTTTTATTATATTTTATATGTTATATAATATGTGCAGTGGCAGTTGTATCAACAATAAAAAGATTAAAAGCTAAAATGTTCATAAAAAGCTTTTTAACATATAAAATATTAAAATGGTGCTTTGAAAAATTAAAAAAATTATTTAAAACATTAGATGAAAAAACAAGTGAAAATAAAAGACTATTTTGGTATTATTTATTATTTATAATTGTAAGTGTTATGCTAGCATGTTTGTCATATACAGGAATAGCAATAGTATTGTTAATAGGATTTTGGATATGGTCATATTATAAGCTTAAAAAATATATAATTGACCAAGAAAAAATAAAAAATGCATTAAAAGATATATATGAAGGAAAAAATGATGTAAAACTTGAAGAAGGAGAATTAAAAGGCGTATTAAAAGAAATGGCTATATATGTAAATGATATAGCAAGTGGATTTTCAAATGCAATAAGCGAAAGTTTAAAATCAGAAAAATTAAAAACAGAGCTAATCACTAATGTATCACATGATATAAAAACACCTCTAACATCAATAATAAATTATGTAGATTTATTAAAAAAAGAAAACATTCAAGATGAAAAAGTAAAAGAATATATAGACATATTAGATAAAAAATCACAAAGATTAAAGAAGTTAACAGAAGATTTAATAGAAGCGTCAAAAGTATCTTCAGGAAATGTAAACCTAAACTTTGAAAGTATAGATATAAAAGAACTATTTAACCAAACAATAGGAGAATTTAAAGATAGATTTGAGCAAAAGGATTTAAAAATAGAAGTAAAAATACCTGAAAGTGATATAAAAATAAAAGCAGATAGTAGGTATTTATATAGAATAATAGAAAATTTATTTAGTAATATAACAAAATATGCTTTAGAATCTTCAAGAATATATATAGATATAGTAGAAAAAAATAAAGATAAGGATAAAAGTAATGATAACAAAAAATATATAAATATAAGTATAAAAAATATCTCAAAAGATAAATTAAATATAAGTAGTGATGAGCTAATGCAAAGATTTGTCAGAGGAGATAAATCAAGATATACAGAAGGAAGTGGACTTGGACTTTCAATAGCAAGAAGTCTAACAGAACTTCAGGAAGGAAAATTCAATATTATAATAGATGGTGATTTATTTAAAGTAGAAATAGATTGGCCAATGTCACGTTAAGGCGTTTTCTTTGCAAAAAAATGTCACATCAAGGATATATCTATCACATAAGAGATTTTATCTTATGTGATTTTTGTGTTAATAAAAGATAGAAAATTATAATTGAATATTGTAACTAAAAAAATGGTATGATAAAATAAGAAAAGAAAATTACAAGTGGAGGTAGGAAAATGCGTAAGATGCTTATAATTATTGTAATATTAGCGGTTATTTTTGCTCGGAATGGTAATATATAGAAATATAAGATTGCAAGATAATCAAAATAATAGTGTAAGCATTGAAGAAATAGAAGAAATAGAAGAAAAAATATCAAGTATATATATGTGGAAAGAGGTAACAGGAGAAGCATTACCAGAATTCCAAAATATAAATAGTGCAAATGAAATATGGATATGGGAAGTTGTAAAAAATAATTTAGAGAATTACGAAGTCACATATGAGGAAATAGAAGAATCGGCAAAATTGATATTTGGAGAAGAATTTAATATAGAATTTCCGAAGGAAGGAAATAGTAGTTTTGAATATAATAGTGAAACAAATAAATATATAGCGACAGAAGTAGAATTAGACCAAGAGGAAGATTTATTTCTATTAGATAGTATAAGTAAAACAGATGATGGTTATGAGGTGGAAATTATAGAATATTTGGAAGATTATTCAGAAGCAGATACTGTTATAATAAAAACAACAAATGATGAAGAAATAGGAAGAGTGGCTACAAGTGAAAGTGAAACAAATATACAATCTATCGTTAAAGAAAATAAAGATAGACTTACAAAAAAGAAGATTTATTTAAAACAAGAAAATGATAATTTGAATGTACAAAAAGTTGAAGGAATGTAAAATGTTAGAACAATTAGAAAAATGTGAAATATGTCCTCAGAAATGTGGCGTTAATAGAAAAGAAGGAAAGATAGGGAGATGTAAATCAGGAGAAAAAATAAAAATAGCACTTTATTCTACACATAATTATGAAGAACCATGTATTAGTGGAAATAAAGGCTCTGGAACTGTATTTTTTTCTAATTGTAATTTAAATTGTGTGTTTTGCCAAAATTATGAGATTAGCCAAAAAGAAAGAGGAAGAGAAATAACAATAGAAGAGTTAGCAGATATTTTCTTAAAACAACAAGAAAAAGATGTAGAAAATATAAATTTGGTAACACCTACAAGTTATGTTGTTCAAATAATAGATGCAATAAAAATTGCAAGAAAGAAAGGACTAAAGCTTCCAATTGTATATAATACAAATGGATATGAAAATGTTGATACTATAAAAATGCTAGATGGTTATGTTGACGTTTACCTACCAGACTTAAAATATGCAGAAGATGAATTAGCAAAGAAATATTCAAAAGTAGAAAATTATTTTCAAACTTCTACTAAAGCAATATTAGAGATGCAAAGACAAGTAGGAAAAACTAAAATTAATGATAATGGAATAATGGAAAAGGGAATAGTTGTGAGGCATTTGGTACTACCAAACTATATAGAAAATAGCAAAAAGATTTTAAAATGGATAAAAGAAAATCTAGATGAAGAAAATTATGTAAGTGTTATGGCACAATATTTTCCTACATATTTGGTAAAAGATAAAGAAGAATATAAAAAAATAAATAGAAAATTAACTAAAGAAGAATGGAAAGAAATAGAAGATTATATAGAAAACTTAAATTTCAAAAATGGTTACATACAAGAACTTGGAGAGCATGAAGAAGAGTATGTACCTAAATGGTGGTAATTTGTCGAATTTGGTCGAACGAAAATGATTGAATTATATCTAATTTAATGATATAATTTAATCATTATTTTTTATAAATTTTTTCTTAAATTTTAATTCTAAATTTAAATTCGAATTATTCAGAAAAATGAGAAATATATTATGAAAGAAGGTGGTATATTGACATTTAGAGAAGTTGAAAGAATATTACTTGATGATGGTTGGTACAAATATAAAGTAACAGGTGGACATTATCAATATAAGCATAAAACAAAATTTGGAAAGATAACTATATCAAGACATTGTAAAGAAATAAAAAAGAGGACATATTATTCTATATTAAGACAAGCAAAAATAAAAAAATAAATTGTAAATTTTTGTAGAAATTTATATTACCTTATGATATACTTTTAAATGGTTTAGTAATCTTACATAAAGGATAGTGATTATTATGAATAATTATGATTTAATTGTTGTTGGAATGGGGCCAAGTTCAATATTTTTAGCATATGAGTTAATTGTGAAAAAAAAGGCTAAAAATGTTATACTAATAGACGAAGGAAAACCAGTAGAAAAACGTTATTGTCCTGTTGAGAAAAAAGGAGAATGTATGAAATGTAAACCATTTTGTAATATAACAAGTGGATTTTCAGGAGCAGGAGCATTTTCAGATGGTAAACTTTCTCTATATAATAAAGAAGATGATGATATTTATGTAGGAGGAAATCTACATAAATATATAGGAGTTGAAAAAACAAAAGAATTAATTGATTATGCAGATAGTGTTTATTTAAAGTTTGGAGCAGATAAACATTTAGAAGGAACAGAATATAAAGAAGAGATTGATAAGCTAAAGAAAAAAGCAAAAAAAGAAGATATTGACTTAATAGGTATTCCTATAAGGCATTTAGGAACAGAAAAGAGTCACGATATATATAAAAGGATTCAGGACTTTTTAGAAGAAAATAATATTGAAATGAAATATGAAACAGTAGTAGAAGACTTAATTATAGAGGATAACAAAATAAAAGGAGTAAAAATTAGAAATGCCAATAAAGCTGATGAAAAAGAGGAGCTTTTTGCTAAAAAAGTAGTTCTAGCAGTAGGAAGAAAAGGTGCAGATTGGTTAGCTAATTTGTGTAACAAATACAAAATAAAAACGGAGCCAGGAGCAGTAGACATTGGAGTAAGATATGAGCTTAAAGATAAAGTTATGAAAGATGTAAATAAATACTTATATGAGGGAAAATTTATAGGTAGGCCATATCCATTTAGAGATAAGGTAAGAACATTTTGTCAAAACCCTAGTGGATTTGTATCAGAGGAAGTTTATGATGATAATTTGTCACTAGTAAATGGGCATTCATATAAAGATAAGAAAAGTACAAATACTAATTTAGCAATTTTAGTATCACATAATTTTAAACATCCATTTAATAAACCAATTGATTATGGTAAAAATGTTGCTAAAAACTTAAATGAATTAGGAAATGGTGCAATATTAGTACAGCGTTTAGGAGATATTAGAAGAGGAAAACGTACATGGCAAGAAGAATTAGATAACAATGAAGTTGTTCCAACATTAAAATCAGCAGTACCAGGAGATATAACATTTGCAATAGGATATAGAACAATGACAGATATATTAAGATTTATAAATGCGATGGATAAGGTTGTAGAAGGTTTTGCAGACCCACATAATTTACTATATGCACCTGAAATAAAATTCTATAGTAATAAAGTTTTTATAGATAAAAATTTTGAAACAAGTGTCAAAGACTTATATTGCATAGGAGATGGTGGAGGAATGACAAGAGGACTTATGATGGCATCAGCAGCTGGAGTACAAATGGCAAGAAACTTAGTAGAAATAATAGAAAAAAAGGAGGAAAAATAAAATGACAGAAGCAGACAAAAATTTTATTGATACATGTAAAGAAATTTTAGAACAAGGATATTCTTCAGAAGGGACTAATGTACGTACAAGATGGGAAGATGGAAGTGAAGCTAATTATATTTCAATAGTAGGAGTTAGTAATAAATACGATGTAGGAAAAGAATTTCCAATGATAACACTTAGAAATAATTCAAAAACGGTATATAAAGCAATAGATGAGATATTGTGGATTTGGCAAAAAAAATCAAATAAAATAAGTGATTTAAATTCACATATATGGGATCAATGGGAAGGTGAAGATGGAACAATAGGAAAAGCATATGGTTACCAATTAGGAAAAAAATATGAATTTAAGACAAAAGACGGTATAAAAGAAATGGATCAAGTAGATTATGTTCTTTACTTACTAAAAAATGATCCATCTAGCCGTAGAATTATGACAAACATATTTAACCATGCAGAATTAAAAGATATGAACTTAGAACCATGTGCATATGGTACACAATGGTTAGTAAAAGGAGGAAAATTACATCTAATATTAAACCAACGTTCACAAGATATGTTAACAGCAAATGGTTGGAATCTAATGCAATATGCTGCACTTCAATATATGTTTGCACAAGTAAGTGGATTAAAAGTTGGAACTTTAACACATAATATAGGAGATTGCCATATATATGATAGACATATTCCTTTAGTTAAAAAATTAATAGAAGAAGCAAAAACTATGGATGTTTGCCCTAAATTAGTAATTAATAATGATACAAAGGATTTCTATAGTTTAAAAGTAGAAGATTTTGAAATTCAAGGATATGATTATCAAAAAGAAGTAAAAATTGGTAAAATACCAGTAGCTGAATAGTTATATAAATTAAAGAATGCTGTTTATTGGTCATGTAATAAAGACAGCTTATATGAGGAGGACAAAATGCTTAGTATAATAGTAGCAAAAGCAAAAAACAATATAATAGGTAAAGGGAATAAATTAGTGTGGCACTTACCAGAAGATTTAAAGTACTTTAAAAAACTAACAACAGGGCATACTATAATTATGGGAAGAAAGACTTTTGAATCTTTAGGAAAGTCACTTCCTAATAGAAAACATATAATATTTAGTAAAAACCCAGATTTTAAGGTGAATGATGAAAATGTAGAAGTTATACACTCATTACTTCAAATCCAAGATTTGATAGAAGGAAAAGAAGAGGCATTTGTAATAGGAGGAGCAATGATTTATAATTTCCTTATGCCATATGTAAAAAAAATGTATGTTACAGAAATAGAAAAAGATTTTGATGGAGATACATTTTTTCCAAAAATTGATAAAAATATTTGGAAAGAAGTATCAAGGGTTAAAGGACCAAAAGATGAAAATGATGATTTGGATTATTATTTTGTAACATATGAAAGAATTAAATAAAATTAAAGATAAAGCATACTAAATGCTTTATTTTTTTAGAAATAAGTATTACAGAAATGTTACAAAAATATTAAATTCATATATAATTATTTAATATAATTGAAATACAATATTAATTATTATAAAATATAATAGAATAATAGTATTGAAGGAATATTATAGAACAGGTGCTAGAAAGTCTTATAAAAGAATAAAAGAAATAGAAATCATAGAAGACAACTTTTAGATAATACTTCAAAGGTTCATGCTAAAAATATTATAATGAAAGAAAAGGAAGATGAAGGGAGCGACTAAAAATGGCTGAAGATAAAGATGATATAGAAAAACTAATAAGAGATTACGAAATAAATAGCGGATTATCTATAGCAACAACATATGAGGATGGAGAAGGCGATTCTAAAAAAGTTACTTCTGAGGTAGGAAGTTTAGATTATAGAAGTAGAGCCACTGAAAGAAGAATACCTGAATTATCTAAAGAAATAAGTGAATTAGCTGATAAAATAAATGAAGCATATGCTACAGGACAAAAAGAAGGTAAAAGCTTAGATGAAATAATTGAAGAAGTAAAAGGATTAGTACAACAAAAGGAAGAAGAATGGAAAGAAAAAAGAAAAAAACACAATAGAGAATATCAAGAAAAGTTAAATTATGAGCTTTTTGAAGAATTTTATCCTATTAGAGATGAAATGAAGAAATTAGAAGATGAACTTTCCTATAAGGAAGAAGGAACTAAAGAATATGAAGATACATTAAGAAGATTAGAAGAAGTTGAAGATAGATATATAGAAATCAGAAATTCTTTAGTAGAAAATAACCAAGAGTTACTATATTTTATATTAGGAGGAAATGCAACAAATTTACTTAAAGCATTACCAGTAAGTGATTATCCTTTCTCAGATAGAATTCAAGAAGGTTATATTGGATTAATAAATGCAGTAGAAAATTATGAACCTACTAAAGGTAAATTTAGTAATTATGCAGTACAGACAATTAAATATTATATCTCTAACAGACAAAAAGTGGAAGCGGACCCTACATATTCAATTAATAATGTTAGTACTATTCATATTCCGAATAGTATAATAAATAATTATTATAAAATAAATAGAGCAAGGATAAATTTAGAAGAAACTTTAGGAAGAGAACCAACAGATAAAGAGATAGCAGAAGAAACAGGTTTTAAGCCAGAAAGAATTAGAAGAATTGAACAAGCATATGAATTATTAAGGACAGAGTCACTTGACCAAGATACAGGGATTGTTTATGCAGAAGAAGGACAAGAGATAGATATCCAAAACGCAACAAAATTGCCAGGAGAAGGAATGGCTGAATATTATACAATGGAGGATAGTAGAAAAAATCCAGGTGAAGTGTTAAGACAAGGACAAGCAAAAGTAAATGGGGAAATACTTCCAGAAGATGAAGATATGCCATATCAAATTACTAGAAGAAATGAATTATCTGAGCAGATTGCTACAGCACTTGACAAATTAAGTGAAAGAGAAAGAGATATTATAGAAAAAAAATTTGGGTTAACACCAGATTGTAAAGTATGGCCTTTAAAAGAAATAGCTAGTGAATATGGGCTTTCTAGAAGTAGAATTGGACAAATTATAAAAGAAGCATTAAATACTTTAGGTAATGATGAAAAATTACAAAAATATTTATCAGAATATTTTGAAGAAGATTCTACAAATGGACAAGAAAATTCAGAAGAAGATTCAGTTTCTAAACCTAAACCAGAAGAACATATTAATGAAATAAGTACAAAAAGTGTTAGTACAAGTCAAAAAGCATTGGAAGAACGACTTGTAAATAGTGCAAAAGAAATAGAAAGTGGAAGAGAACAAGAAAGAAAAAGATTACAACAAAGTATATTTAAAAAAGCAAAACGTGTAAGAGAATTAGCAATAGAAGAAAGAAGAATTGGAAGAGAGTTAGATAGCACTGCTGAGCAACTAAAAGCTCTGGTAAGAAAATATTTAGAAAAATTCCCTCAAGAAAAGGATAAAGGTGAAGTAGATGAATAAT
Organism: uncultured Clostridium sp.; assembly: GCA_964596175.1. Classification (GTDB taxonomy): domain Bacteria; phylum Bacillota; class Clostridia; order TANB77; family CAG-508; genus CAG-269. Next base: position 10,984 of record CAZQTH010000014.1, read on the forward strand.
AAAGGTATATGGAATAAAATAAAAGAATTTTTTAGAAATTTATTTAAATCAAAGAAAGAAAAATTATTAGCAGAAAAAAGTAATGCAAATACTGAAATTTCAAAAGAGACATTCTTTGATATTTATAATAAAGTAAAAAACAAAGAAGTATCACTAGATTCTTTAAGTCTAGATACCTTGAGAAAGATTGATTTAATGTTGGATGAAGAAATAGAAATGAAAACCAAGAAAATAGATAGACAAGTAACAGAAATAAATATGAAAAATATGGATATTAAATATTATAAAGAAAAATTAGAAAAGATAGAGTAATATTTAGAAAAGTTGCTTTTAATCAGATATGATAAAGTTTTTTCTAAAAAAATAAGTAAGAATTAAATAATAGCTTTTGGTTAAACTAATTTTGGAGGAGAAAAATATGTTTAAACCAAAAGCTATTTATTATGAAAAAAATATTTTAGGTTATCCACTAGGAATAGAGTTAATGGAAAAATATAAAGATGTACCTAAAGTGGAGATAGAAAACCATAATAATATAGAAGAAATGAGGAAGAAATCAAATAAAGAGTTTGCTGATATGAAAAGAAATTTAATAATAGGAGTTAGAAAGACACATAAATTTGTTGAAAATCATAAAACTTCTGATTTTTTAGTCCCTTATACTTCCTCTGGCTGTACAGCTTCTTGTATGTATTGTTATTTAGTTTGTAATTATAATAAATGTAGTTATTTAAGATTATTTGTAAATAGAGAACAAATGCTAGATAAAATAATAAAAACAGCGGAAAAATCAGAAAAGGAATTAACTTTTGAAATTGGAAGTAATAGTGATTTAATTTTAGAAAATACTATTACAGGTAATTTAGTTTGGACAATAGAGAATTTTAAAAATACCAAAAAAGGAAGACTTACTTTTCCAACTAAATTTGATATGGTGGATGATATTTTACCACTAGATCATAAAGGAAAAGTTACAGTTAGAATGAGTGTTAATCCAGATTATATTATAAATAGGGTTGAATTTGGAACTTCTAGATTAGATAATAGAATAGAGGCTATAAATAAATTGAGTGAAGCAGGATACGAAGTAGGAATATTAGTAGCACCAGTTATTATGGTAGAAAATTGGAAGGAATTATACCTAGAATTAATAAGAAAGTTAGACAGTAAATTATCCCCAAAGGTAAAAAAAGAAACATTTTTTGAAATTATTTTTATGACATATAGCTATGTTCATACAAAAATAAATGAGGAGGTTTTTCCAAATGCGATTAATTTATATAATAAAGAAATAATGAAAGGCGGAGGAAGAGGAAAATATAGATATAAAGAAGAATATAAAAAAGATGGAGAGATGTTTTTAAAAGAGCAAATGAATAGGTATTTTCCTAATAATAAAATCGAATATATAGTATAAAAAGCACAAAATTGTGCTTTTTTATATTGATAATATTTTTTTGATATTTATAATATCTTCATCTGTTCCTGAATTTTCTACTTTATATAAAAAAGGAACATTATATTCTTGACTAATATTATTTCCAGCACCACAAAAGGCTTCTCCATATGATGTATCTCCACTAGCGATAACACCTTTTAAGTGATTTGAATTGTTTTGAAGAAAATCGACAACTTCTGAAGGTGTGTCTCCAAAACCATCTGTATAAGTGAATAATATATAGTCTTCATTAATTGTTTCACTTCCTGTTTCTATTTTTAAAGCATTAGAAACATTTAGATTAGAAACAATGTTTTCTACATTTCCTGTTCTTGAAGCATATACAATTCTCATAAAAAACCTCCTAAAATTTACTATTTAAAAGTTAGCTATATCTAACTTTTAAAATATAATAATATTAAAAATAAAATTTGTCAAGAAAAACATAAAAGAATTACAAAAAATGAGTTTTTAATAAAGTAAAATCCTTCCAAAAAATAGAAGTATATGTTATAATTTTAATATATAAAATAGAAATAAGAGGTGATAAAAATGCCTTATATAGAGTTTAAAAATGTGAATAAAGTATATGAAATGGGAGAAATAAAAATAAATGCATTAAATGATGCTAATTTCCAAATAGAAAAAGGTGAATTAGTAGTAATTGTTGGACCATCAGGAGCAGGAAAAACAACAACTTTAAATATTCTAGGTGGGATGGACACGGCAACATCGGGAAGAGTAATAGTAGATGGTAAAGAAGTAACAAAGTTAAAAAACAAAGAATTAATAGGGTATAGAAGAAACGACATAGGGTTTGTATTCCAGTTCTATAATTTAGTACAAAATTTAACGGCGAGAGAAAATGTAGAACTTGCGACTCAAATTTGTAAAAAATCATTAGATCCAGAGCAAGTATTAGAAAAAGTAGGGCTTAAAGATAGAATGAATAACTTTCCTTCACAATTGTCAGGAGGAGAGCAACAAAGAGTTGCAATTGCAAGAGCAATAGCTAAAAATCCAAAATTATTGTTATGCGATGAGCCAACAGGGGCATTAGATTATAAAACAGGAAAGCAAATATTAAAATTATTACAAGATACAGCAAAAAAGGAAAATATGACAGTATTAATAATAACACATAATGGAGCACTGGCACCAATGGCTGATAAAGTAATACATTTCAAAAATGGAACAACAAAAAAAATAGAAATAAATAATAATCCAAAACCAGTAGAAGAAATAGAATGGTAACATGAAGTGTCCAAAATTCGAAAAAAAAAAGATGTAAAGAGGGACGTTTCCTATGTGCACAAAATGTTTTTTGGAAACGTCTCTAATGCAAAATTTTACATAGGAGGTGAAGTATATGAAAAAAGCACTTATGAAAGATAGTGTAAAAGAAATAAAAAATACCTATAAAAGATTTTTATCAATTTTACTTATGGCTTTTTTAGGTGTTGGTTTCTTTGCGGGAATTAGAGCAACTTCACCTGATATGGTTGATACTATTGATGAATATTATGATAGCCAAAATGTTTATGATATACAAATAATGTCTACTTTAGGACTAACAGAGGATGATATAAATGAGATTTCAAAAATAGAAAATGTAGAGCAAGTTGTTGGAACATATGAAACAGATGGAAAACTGGAAATTGATAAAGTAGAAGAAATTGTTAGAGTAATGTGTGTAGAAGATATTAACGAGCCACAATTAGTAGAAGGAAATTTACCAGAAAATAGTGATGAATGTGTAGTAGAACCTAATTTTTTGTCACAAACAGGTAAAAATATAGGAGATACAATAGAGGTTCTGATAGAAAATACTGAAAACAATGATGGAGAAGAAGTAGAATATTTAGTTAATAAAGAAATGAAAATTGTTGGAACTGTAGCAAGTCCACTTTATTTATCAAAAGACAGAGGAAGTAGTACGTTAGGCTCTGGAAAAGTAGATTATTATATATACATAAGTAAAGATAATATAAATGCAAAAGATATATATACAAATATATATATAAAAGTAAAAGGAGCAGACGAGTTTGAAACATCTAGTGATGAATATAAAGAATTAATAAGTGATGTTAAAAGCAAAATAGAAGACATAAAAGATGAAAGAGAACAAGCAAGACAAGATGAATTAATTGATAATGCAACAGCTAAATTGGAAGAAGCAGAAACTGAATTTAATAATAAAAAGCAGGAAGCAGAGGATGAAATAACTAAAGCTGAGGCAGAAATAGAAGATGCCAAAAAACAAATTGAAGATGGAGAAAAAGAAATTGCCGAAAATGAGAAAAAGGCAAATGAAGAGTTTGCAAATGCTGAAAAACAGATAGAAGATGCAAAAGCAGAGGTAAGTCAAAATGAGCAAACTCTAAATGAAAAAGAGATACAAGCAAATGAACAATTTCAGGCATTAGAAGAACAAAAGGCAAGTTTAGAAAGTGATTTAGAAACAGTAAATAGTGCATTAACTACAGCAAATGCAACATATAATGGGATTTTAGAAGCTTTGAGAAATCCTGATTTAGATTCTGGAACTTTAGAATCTTTAACTGGACAGAAATTAGCTTGTGAACAACAAATAGCAAATTTAGAAGAAACTAAAAATTCACTTACTGCTGGAATAACTGAAATTGAAAATGTGATTAATTCTGGAAAACAAGAAATAGAAAATGCAAAAGCTCAAATAGAATCAGCTAAAAAACAAATTGAAGAACAAGAAAATAATTATCAAACTACAAAGACATCTACTCTTGCACAAATACAATCTGCAAAAGATGAGTTAGAAAAATCAAAAGAAGAACTAGAAAATGCAGAACAAGAATTAAATGACCAAAAGCAGGAAATAGAAGAACAGTTAAATGAAGCAGAGGCAGAATTAATTGATGCAAGAGACGAAATTGCAAAAATCGAAAAACCAACATGGTATGTTTTAGATAGAGAACAAAATAGTGGTTATGCAAGTTTTATACAAGATACTGAAAGTGTTGAGAATATAGGGCAAGTTTTCCCAATTGTATTTTTTATAGTTGCGACATTAATATCATTAACGTCAATGACTAGGATGGTGGAAGAACAACGTACACAAATAGGTACATTAAAAGCACTAGGGTATAATAAATTTCAAATTGCTAGTAAATATGTAATATATGCAACACTTGCTTCTATAATAGGTGGAATACTTGGAATGTGTGTGGGCTTTGTAATTCTTCCAAAGATAATTTGGCTAATGTACTCTATGATGTATGAAATAGGAGATATTTCATTGAGTTTCAATTGGAAATTCGGAATGATTGGGCTTGGTTTAATATTTATTTGTATTGTAGGTGCAACTATATATGCAGTTATGAGAGAATTAAGACAAACACCAGCGATACTTATGAGACCAAAAGCACCTAAGATAGGAAAAAGAGTATTATTGGAAAGAATACCTTTTATTTGGAAAAGACTAAGCTTTTCAAGAAAAGTAACAGTAAGAAATATTTTCAGATACAAGAAAAGATTTTTAATGACAATAATAGGAATTATGGGATGTACAGCTTTAATACTTACAGGATTTGGTTTGAAAGATTCTATTAGCAGAATTATGCCAGACCAATATGAAAATGTATTTAATTATGATTTACAAATAAGCTTAAAGGACGGATTGGAAGAAAGTCAAATAGAAGAATTAAAAGAAAGTATAGAGCAAAAAGAAGAAATAACAAATATTGTTGAAACTTATATGACATCTGAAACTGCAATAAATAATGGAGTTGAGGAAGATGTTCAAATAATAGTTCCAGAAGATAAAAATTCTTTAGATGGAACAATAAATATAGTAGACATAGATACAGATGAAAAAGTAATTTTAAGTGATACTGAAATATGTTTAACAAATAAAGTATCAGAATTACTAGGAGTTAATGTGGGTGATACAATAATTCTTCAAGATAGTGAAGGGGAGGAAGTAGAAGTAACTATCTCAAATGTTGTAGAAAACTATGTTTCTCATTATGTTTATATGTCTAAAGAATTATATGAAAATTTATATAATAAAGATTATGAAACAAATGTATTACTTGTACAAGATAGTGATTTAACAGAAGAACAGGAAGATAATTTAGCTGAAGAATTGATGAATTATAATGAGATATCATCTGTTTCATTAATTTCATCAGCAATAAGAACAATGGATGAAACAATGAGTTCTCTAAATTATGTAGTTGTAGTATTAATAGTATCAGCAGGTTTACTTGCGTTTGTAGTTTTATATAATTTATCAAATGTGAATATTAGTGAAAGAATAAGAGAACTTGCTACAATAAAAGTTTTAGGGTTTTATGATAGAGAAGTTTATGATTATGTAACAAGAGAAACAATAATTTTAACATTAATTGGAATTGTATTAGGATTAGTTGCAGGATTTTTCTTAAATTACTATATAATAGGAACATGTGAGATAAATATGCTAAGATTTAATAAAACAATAGAACCATTGAGTTATGTGTATTCTACATTAATAACAATTGTATTTACTTTAATTGTTAATTTTGCAACATATTTTGCATTAAAGAAAATAGATATGATAGAGAGTTTAAAAAGTGTAGAATAAAAAAAGTACATCCAAAAATTAATTTACTAAAATGCTTGCAATATTGTAGAAAATATAGTAAAATAGATATGTCGTAAAACCTTTTGCTTGGTTTCTAGGTTGCACCAGCTTTAAACTCGGCTTAAGGAATAAGAAAAATAGGAGGTGTATTAAAAATGATGACAAAGGAAAGAAAACAAGAAATAATTAATACTTATAAAAGAGATGAAAATGATACTGGTTCACCAGAAGTTCAAATAGCTCTTTTAACAGAAAGAATTAATGAACTAACAGAGCATTTAAAAGTTCACAAAAAAGATAACCATTCAAGACGTGGTTTATTAAAAATGGTTGGTAAAAGAAGAAATCTATTAAATTACTTAGCTAAAAAAGATATTAATAGATATAGAGACATCGTTGAAAAATTAGGATTAAGAAAATAGTTATAAGTATAAAAGCCTATGCTTAATTTAGCACGGGCTTTTATAAAGAAAATATTTAGTTGCCAAGTTGGAATTTTAGTAACTTGTATAATGTGCTAAAATATTAACATATTATAGAGGTTACAATTAAACTAACTTGGCACAAGGAAAGAAGGAGTTAAATATGTTTAAAACTTATGAAACAGAATTAGCCGGAAGAAAATTAGTAATTGAAACCGGAAAAATGGCAGAGTTTGCCAATGGAAGTGTATTAGTACGTTATGGAGACACATGCGTTCTAGTAAATGTAACAGCCTCAAAAGAACCAAAAGAAGGAATTGACTTTTTTCCACTATCAGTAGAATTTGAGGAAAAATTATATTCAGTAGGAAAAATACCAGGAGGATTTATAAAAAGAGAAGGAAAACCAAGTGATAAAGCGATTTTAACAGCAAGAGCAATTGATAGACCACTAAGACCATTATTTCCAAAAGACTTTAGAAATGATGTTGTAGTTGATGCAACAGTTCTTTGTGTAGAACAAGATAATTCACCAGAAGTAGCAGCTATGATAGGAGCAGCAACAGCTTTAGCAATATCAGATATTCCTTTTAATGGACCAACAGCTGCAGTAAATGTAGGATTAGTAGATGGAAAAATCATAATAAATCCAACAGAAGAAGAAAGGGAAAAATCAGATCTAACATTAACAGTTGCAGCAACAGAAAAGAAGATAACAATGATAGAAGCAGGAGCAAATGAAGTGCCAAATGATGTAATGTTAGAAGCAATAAAAGTAGCTCATCAAGAAATTAAAACAATTTGTGAGTTTATATCTAAAATTCAAAAAGAAATAGGAAAACCAAAATTTGAATATAAATCATTTGAAGTAAATCATGAGATATATGAATTTGTTGAACAAAATTATAAAGAAGATATGAGAACAGCTTTGCTTGAAAAAGATAAAGTGACAAGAGACAATAATGTAGACAGTCTAACAGAAAAAATAAAAGAAGACTATCAAGAAAAATTTGGAGAAGAAGCTTTAGAAGAACATGAACCAGATTTTGGAGAAGCTGTAAATAAATTTGAGAAAAAATGTGTAAGAGAATTAATATTCAATGAGCATAGAAGAGTTGATGATAGAACTCTAGACGAAATAAGACCATTATCATGTGAAGTAGGTGTACTTCCTAGAACTCATGGTAGCAGCTTATTTACAAGAGGACAAACTCAAGTATTATCTGTTGCAACTTTAGGAATGATAAGTGAAGAACAAACTTTAGATGGAATAGATACAGAAGAATCAAAAAGATATATGCATCATTATAATTTTCCACCATATTCAGTAGGTGAGGCAAGAACATCTCGTGGACCTGGAAGAAGGGAAATTGGACATGGAGCATTAGCAGAAAAAGCATTAGTTCCAGTATTACCATCAAAAGAAGAATTTCCATATGCAATAAGAGTAGTATCAGAAGTATTATCATCAAATGGTTCTACTTCACAAGCAAGTATATGTGGAAGTACATTATCATTAATGGATGCAGGTGTTCCAATAAAAAGACCAGTTGCAGGAATTTCAACAGGATTAGTTACAAATCCAGATAATGATGAGGATTATATAATGCTTGTAGACATTCAAGGAATAGAGGACTTCTTTGGAGATATGGATTTTAAAGTTGGAGGAACTAAAAAAGGTATTACAGCAATTCAAGTTGATATTAAATGTGATGGTTTAACATATGACATAATAAAAGAATCGTTTGAAAAAACAGAAAAAGCAAGAAATTATATATTAGATAATGTAATGGCACCAGTAATTGATAAGCCAAGAGAAGAAGTATCTAAATATGCACCAAGAATTGTAAGTACTATGATAGATCCAGAAAAAATAAAAGATGTTATTGGACCTGGTGGAAAAATGATAAATAAAATTATAGATGAAACAGGTGTAAAAATAGATATAGAAGAAGATGGACAAGTATTAATTTATTCAACAGATAACGAAAAGGCAATACAAGCATTAGAAATGGTAGAAGACATTGTAAGAGAAGTTGAAGTTGGAGGAATTTACTACGGAGAAGTAGTAAGAATAATGAACTTTGGAGCATTTGTTGATTTAGGCTGTGGAGGAAAAGAAGGTCTACTTCATATATCTAAGATTTCTAATAAGAAAATAAAACATGTAGAAGATGTGCTTCATATTGGAGATAAAGTTACAGTAAAAGTAATTAGTATAGACGATCAAGATAGAATAAATCTTTCAATGAAAGACTTAAGTGAAAAAAATGAAGAGAATATAAAAGAAGAAAAATAAATTAAAAGCTGTGGGAATTCCATAGCTTTTGATAAATATAAAACTAAAGAACGGAGAACTTTTATATGGGAAGAAAAGAAAAATCGTTATTAGGTAAAATTATCTATATAATATCAGTAATAATATTATGTGTTTTTGTATATTTTTCATATCAATATTATCAAAGTAATAATTTTAATGACTTTATAAGAAGTGAAGCTAATCTTTACACCTCAGAATTCAAAAGAGATGATGAAGTAAAATATAGTGACAATAGTAGCTATAGTATAGAATCTACGGAATATAATGATGCTATGTTTTATAAACAAATCAAAGTAGAAAAAAATCAATCTTATAAAGTAACTTGTATGGTAAAAACAGAAAATGTTGAATCAAAAGATGGTAATTCTGGTGTAGGAGCACAAATTTCAATTGAAGGTTCAACAGAAAGATCTGTTGCAATTCAAGGAACAAATGATTGGCAAAAAATCGAGTTGATTTTTAATAGCAAAGATAGAGATACCGTAAATATAGGATTTAGATTAGGTGGAAATCTAGGAGAAGCAAAAGGAAAAGTGTGGTTTTCTGATTTTACTTTAGAAGAAGGTGTTACTGAAAATAATAGCGATTGGAATTTTGCATGTTTTATATTCAAAAGTACAAATGTTAATATAAATAATAATCAGATTAATTTAGAAGTAACAGATACTAACATAAGAGATATAGAAAATACAATTTCAAGATTTGAAGATTCATGTTATACTTTGTCAGAAGGAAAAATGACAGCAAATTGTGATATTTATGAATTAGACACACCAATATCTAGCTTATCATATGATGAAGAATTTGGATATTATGTATCACCAGAAGATGTAGAAAATCAAATAAAAGATGTAATATCTAATAATGATTATGACCATATATTTGTGATAGTAAAACTTCGGAGATGAACAACATGAAGATGATATTGAAGTTAATGATTGGATAGGTTTAGGCTCTATGGATTATTATGGAATAGGCTTTTCAAATATAAGAATTCCAAATGATTCAAATAGTTACATATATAAATATAATATCAGAATAAATCAATTTCCAGAAGAGGTTTTACTACATGAATTTTTACATACATTAGAAAGAAATGCAGAAGAATATGGATATGAAATACCAGAACTACATGATTATGAGAGTTATGGATATGAAAATGAAGCACTAATTGGACAAAGAGAATGGTATAGAGATTATATGAATTGCGAAATTCAAACAAGCAGTGGAAATGTAGGCTTACCAGAAGAAATATATACATTAAAACCAGCAAAAGAAAGCAATTTTGAAATTTCTTATGAAATAGATGTGTTTGAAGAACCAGAAAATATAATAGAAGAAATAAAACAAATAATAGAAAATATATTTAATAAAATATAAGAAAGAAGGTAAGACATTTGAAGGTAGCAGATTTTGATTATGAATTACCAGAAGAATTGATAGCACAAACACCAATAGAAAAAAGAGATCAATCAAGACTTATGGTTTTAGATAGAAGCAAACAAACTATTGAACATAAAAAGTTCAAAGACATAGTAAAATATTTAAAACCAGGAGATGTATTAGTTAGAAATAATACAAAAGTTATACCAGCAAGACTATATGGAAGAAAAGAGACAGGTGCACATGTAGAATTTTTGTTATTAAAAAACCTAAAAAGTGATATTTGGGAATGTATAGTAAGACCAGGAAATAAATTACATGCAGGTACAAAAGTTATATTTGGAGATGGATTATTAAAAGCAGAAGTAATAGAAACTATGGAAGGTGGAACAAGGAAAGTAAGATTTTTTTATAATGGGATTTTTAATGAAATATTAGATAAAATAGGACTTATGCCACTTCCACCATATATCCATGAAGATTTAAGAGATAATGATAGATACCAAACAGTTTATGCAAAATATGAAGGCTCAGCAGCAGCTCCAACAGCTGGGTTACATTTTACAGAAGAACTGTTGCAACATTTGCAAGATATGGGAGTAGAAATTGCAAATGTAACTTTACATGTTGGTATTGGAACATTTAGGCCAGTAAAAGAAGAAAATGTGGAAGAACATAAAATGCACACAGAACATTTTTATATAAAAGAAGAGGATGTCGAAAAAATAAATAAAGCCAAAAAAGAAGGCAGGAGAGTAATTGCAGTTGGAACAACTTCTTGTAGAGTGTTAGAAAGTCTTGCAGATGAAAATGGTTATGTAAAAGAATTTGAAGGAGATACAGGGATTTTTATATATCCTGGATATAAATTTAAATGTCTAGATGGTTTAATTACAAATTTTCATCTACCACAATCAACACTTCTTATGCTAGTATCAGCATTAGCAGGAAAAGATTATATAATGGAAGCATATAAAGAGGCTGTTAAAGAAAAATATAGATTTTTTAGTTTTGGAGATGCAATGTTTATATATTAATGTGCTGTTTTTTGATACAGAGTCAAAAAATAGTATTAGTTAAAATAGAATTTAAGGAAAGATAATTGTTTTTTGACTTTGTCTCAAAAAACAGCAAGGAGGGGAAATGAAATCAGCAGTAACATATGAATTATTACATGAATGTAAACAAACAGGAGCAAGAAGAGGAGTAATACATACACCACATGGAGATATACAAACGCCAGTATTTATGCCTGTAGGAACACAAGCAACTGTAAAATCTATGACACCTGATGAATTGAAAGAAGAAGTAAAAGCACAAATAATATTATCAAATACATATCATTTATATTTAAGACCAGGAAGCAAGATAGTCAAAGAAGCTGGAGGACTTCATAAATTTATGAATTGGGATAGGCCAATTCTTACAGACAGTGGTGGATTTCAAGTGTTTAGCCTAGGAGAACTCAGAACAATATCAGAAGAAGGTGTTGAATTTAAATCACATTTAGATGGAAGCAGACATTTTTTCACTCCAGAATCTGTTATGGAAATAGAAGAAGATTTAGGATCTGACATAATGATGGCATTTGATGAATGTTGTCCATATCCATCTACTTATGAATATACTAAAAATTCAATGGAAAGAACAACAAGATGGGCTATACGTTGTAAAGAAGCACATAAGACAGTAGATAAACAAGCTTTATTTGGAATAATTCAAGGAGGATTTTATAAAGATTTAAGAACTCAAAGTGCTAAGGATTTAATAGAATTAGATTTACCAGGTTATGCAATTGGTGGAATTAGTGTAGGGGAACCTAAAGAGGAGTTTTTAGATATTTTAAGATTTACAACACCTCTTATGCCAAAGGATAAACCAAGATATCTAATGGGAGTTGGAACGCCAGATTATTTAATAGAGGCTGTTTTAGCCGGTATAGATATGTGTGATTGTGTATTACCTACTAGAATTGCAAGAAATGGAACAGCACTAACATCACATGGAAAAGTTGTAGTAAGAAATGCAACATATGAAAGAGATTGGGGACCTTTAGATCCAGAATGTGACTGTTATACTTGTAAAAATTATACAAGAGCATATATAAGACATTTAATTAAAGCTAAAGAGATTTTAGGTGTAAGATTGTTATCAATTCATAACCTTAGATTCTTGACTAATTTAATGGAAAAGGTTAAAATAGAAATAGAGAAAGATAATTTGTTAAATTTTAAAAATGAGTTTTATAAAAAATATGGTTATACCGACTAAATAGGAGGGATACAAATGAATTTGATTGAAGAAAGTTTTCAAACAAAAGAGAAGAAAAAGAACAAACGAATAACTGGAATTATATTAGGAGCAATTATATTTATAGTGATAATTATAATAGCAATAGTAGCATACTTATTTTATTTACAAACTACAACTATGAGAGTGTTATTAAATGGCCAGATAAATGAAAATTTAAGAGATATTTTAATATTTGAAGATGATGGAACTGTATATGTACCAATAAAAGAAATTGCGAGTTATTTTGGTTATAGTAGTTATAATGGTGAGTATAGTCAAAAGTCGGAAGATCAAAGTAAATGTTATGTTCAAAGTGAAAATGAAGTTGCAAATTTTTCATTAGGATCTAATGTTATATCTAAATTAGATCTTACAACTAATACAGATAATTATGAAGATATATATGTAGACGATCCAGTAATAGCAAGAAATGGTGTATTGTATGCAACGTCTGAAGCTATAGAGCAAGCTTTTAATCTAAGTTTTGAATATGACCAATCAACTAATAGAGTATATATATATACAATGACATATTTAATTGAAATATATTCATCTAGAGTATTAGATTATGGATATACAGCTATTAGCGATGTTTTTGCAAATCAAAAAGCTATATTACAAAATATGATAGTTGTAACAAATAGTGCAAATGAATATGCTGTTATAGATTTAGATGGTAATACAATACTAGAAGCAAAATATGATAATATAACATATATTCCATCAATAGGGGATTTTAAAGTAGAAACAAATGGACAAGTAGGAATACTAGGAAATAAAGGAGAAACAAGAGTTCAAATAATATATGATTCTATTGATTTAATGGATAGTGATGCAGGATTATATATTGTTTCAGATAATGGAAAATATGGAGTGATTGATACAAAAGGAAATATAGTAATTTATATAGAAAATGACGAAGTAGGAATGGATATTTCACCATTTGAAGAAAATAATATAAAAAATAGTTATATATTAGTTGGAAATTTAATTCCTGTAAAAAATGGAGGCCTATGGGGATTATATGATTTAAGTGGAAATCAAGTAGTGGATTTCATATATGACAGTTTTGGATATGTAGCAAAAACAAGTAATAAAAATGCTTTAAGTTTATTGGTAATACCAGATTATGAAGTAATAGTTGCATGTCAAGACGATAAATATACATTATTAAATTCATTAGGTGAAGAATTATTTGCTGGTCCGGTAGCTGATGATATTTATATGACAATAAGTGGAGGAGAAACACATTATTATATAACTGCTAATAATAGTACAATGGATGCTGAAACTTATTTAGATAATATTGGAGTTGTAAAGCAAAGTGAAGAAGAAACAGATAGTGAAGAAGAAACATAAAATCAAAATCTAAAATAGAGAAGTAAGTAGGTAGGTTAGTATAATCTATCTACTTTTATTCTTTCTAATATTCTAAAATATATAATTAATAATTTGTTATTGTAGAAATAAAAATAAATATATGATAAAATATGACCGGTTAGACTAATGGAAAAAAATTAAAAAATATTATAATATAAAAATGTGAGGTGAAAAATGAGTATAAAGATACTAGAAGCAAAATATTATATGCCTAAAAGAAAGATAGTAAATGATGAGATAGAAGAAAAATTTAAATTAGAAAAAGGTTATATAAAGAAAAGAACAGGAATAGAAGAAAGGTATTATGCTGAAAATGAGAAAATAGAAGAAATGGCAATAAAAGCTGTAAGAAAAATTAATAGTGTTTTGGATGTAGATATGATTATAGTTGCAACAACATCAAGTAATTGTTCAATGCCAGGAATATCGAATTATATACAAAAAGAATTAGGAATAGATAAGTGTATTTGCATAGATATTTTAGCAGGATGTAGTGGATTTATAAATGCATTTGATATTGTGAATTCTTATTTTGAAGTGGGAAAAATAAAAAAAGCATTAATAGTTGGAGTTGACTTATTATCCAAAGTTTTAGATGAATCAGATTTAGGAACAGTAGCAGTATTATCAGATGGAGCAGGAGCAGTTTTACTAGAAAAAGGCTTAGAGAAAAAATCTTACTTTGTAAATATTGTGGCAGAAAAAGATGAAAAAAATATTTTGTATTATAAACCAAACGGAAAAATATATATGGATGGGAAAGAAGTATATAAATATGGAGTTACAAAACCTGTAGAGAATATAAAAGAATTAATAAATTTATCAGGTGTAAGTCTTAATGATATAAAATATATAATACCACACCAGTCTAATTTAAAAATAATGAAAATAATAGCAAGGAAAATAGGTGTTAATTTTAACAAATTTTATATAAATATAGATAAAAAAGGAAATACATTCTGTGCAAGCATACCAATAGCAATAGCAGAAATGATGGAAAAAGATTTGTTGTCTTCAGGTGATAAAATAATATTACTTGGCTATGGTGGAGGATTAAATACAGGAAGTATATTATTAGAAAATTAGAGACGTCTACTTTTGCACAAAAGTGAAAAAAGAAAACGCCAACAATTTAAGGAGGTTAATTATGAAAAGAGCATTTTTATTTCCCGGACAAGGAGCTCAAGTTGTAGGAATGGGAAAAGATATTTATGAAAAATACGAAGAAGCAAGAAGGATTTATGATGAAGCGAGTCAAATATCTGGAATGGATATAAAAAAACTATGTTTTGAAGGACCAGAGGAAAAATTGAATAAAACAGAAAATACACAGATTGCAATACTTACAACAAGTTTAGCAATATTAGAAGTCTTAAAATCTAAAGGGATAAAAGCAGAAATTTCTTGTGGATTAAGTTTAGGTGAATATACATCATTAATATATTCGGGAATAATATCTTTTGAAGATGGAATAAAATTAATCAAAAAAAGAGGATATTTTATGGGAAATTTAATCCCTGATGAAGAATATCTAATGGTTGCAGTAATAGGATTAGATAGTACTAAAATTGAAGAAATTTGTGATGGACTTAAAGCCTCAGGAAAATTTATTGTTCCTGCAAATTATAATTGTAGTACTCAAACAGTAGTATCAGGAGAAAAAGAAGCTGTAGAAGAGTCAATTGAAAAATTAAAGGTTGCAGGAGCAAGAAAAGTAATACCACTTAAAACTAGTGGACCATTTCATACAGAAAAATTAATTGAAGCAAAAACAGCATATGAAAAAGAATTAGAAAATATTAAATTCAATATAGAAGAAGCTAAAATTAAGGTAATCAAAAACATAGATGGTACTTATTATAGTGTTAATGACAATATTAAAGAAGTACTTGCTAAACACATAATAAGCCCTGTAAGATTTGATAGAGCAATAAAATTGATGCAAGAAGAAAATGTAGATGAATATATTGAAATAGGACCAGGAAAGACATTAACAGGCTTTGTTAGAAAAGATAATAAAGAAGCTAAAACTTATAATATAAATAATTTAGAAAGTTTAGAAAAATATTTTGAGGAGGAAAATGTATAATGGAAGAAAGAAAAGTAGTATTAGTAACAGGTGGTTCAAGGGGAATAGGAAAAGAAGTTGCAGAAGTTTATGCGGAAAATGGATATGATGTAGTAATTAATTATGTATCTGATAAAACAGATGTAGAAGGAATAAAAAAAGGATTTGAAGAAAAAGGCGTAAAATGTTTACTTATAAAAGCAGATGTATCGAAAGCAGAAGATGTAAATAACATGGTAGAAAAAATAATAGAAGAATTTGGAAAAATAGATGTTTTAGTGAATAATGCAGGAATTACAAGAGATACATTACTAATGAGAATGAATGAAGAAGATTTTGATAAAGTAATAGAGATAAACTTAAAAGGAACATATTTAGTAACAAAGCAAGTTACAAAATACATGATGAAAAAAAGACAAGGAAGTATTATTAATTTATCATCTGTAGTAGGAGTAGTAGGAAATGCAGGACAATGTAATTATTCAGCATCAAAAGCAGGAATAATTGGATTTACAAAAAGTGTTGCAAAAGAATTGGCATCAAGAAATATAAGGGCAAATGCAGTAGCACCAGGATTTATTGCAACAGATATGACAAGTGTATTATCTGATAGTGTAAAAGAAGATATAAATTCACAAATACCATTAAAAAGAATGGGAACAGCAAGAGAAGTAGCAGAAGTAATTTATTTCTTAGGTTCAGAAAAGAGTTCATATATAACAGGTCAAGTAATAAATATAGATGGTGGAATGGTAATGTAATAAAATAGAAATGTTTCCTCTTACTGACCGACTGTACTAATAGAAAAAAATTAAAAAATGTGGTAAAATATATAAGTGGAATTTTTATGGAAATAAGGAGATTTAGAAATGAAAAGAGTTGTAATTACAGGATTAGGAGCGATAACTCCATTAGGAAATAATGTAGAAGAATTTTGGAAAGGTATCAAAGAAGGAAAATGTGGAATTGATTATATTAAGTCATTTGATACCACAAATTTTAGAGTAAAACTAGCAGCTGAAGTTAAAGACTATAATCCAGAAGATTATTTTGATAAAAGAGAAGCGAAAAGATTAGATAAATTTTCACAATATGCAATGATAGCTTCAAGAGAAGCATGGAAAGATAGTGGATTAGATAAAGAAAAAGAAAATATGGAAAAAGTAGGAGTAATAGTTGGTTCTGGAATCGGTGGAATTGAAACAATAGAAAGAGAAAATACAAAATGTAACGAAAAAGGACCAGACAGAGTATCTCCTATGTATATACCAATGGGAATAATAAATATGGCGACAGGAAATGTTGCAATAGATATTGGAGCAAAAGGTGAATCTTTTGCTATAGTAACAGCTTGTGCAACGGGAACACATTGTATTGGTGAAGGATTTAGAATGATAAAACATGGTTACCAAGATGTTGTGATAGCAGGAGGAACAGAAGCAGGAATAACACCATTAAGCATAGCAGGTTTTACAAATATAAAAGCATTAACTAAGACAGAGGATAAAAACAGAGCTAGTATCCCATTTGACAAAGAAAGAAGCGGATTTGTAATGGGAGAAGGTGCAGGAGTTGTAATTCTAGAAGAATTGGAACATGCAAAAGCTAGAGGTGCAAAAATCTATGCAGAAGTAGTAGGGTATGGTGCAACTTCAGATGCATATCACATTACTTCACCAGCACCTGGAGGAGAAGGTGGAGCAAGAGCTATGAAGTTAGCTATAGAAGAAGGAAATGTAAAACCAGAAGAAATTACTTATATAAACGCACATGGAACTTCAACACATTTAAATGATTCTTGTGAGACACAAGCAATAAAAACAGTATTAGGAGAAGATATAGCAAGAAAGGTGATGGTAAGCTCAACAAAAAGTCACACTGGTCATCTTTTGGGAGCAGCAGGAGGAATAGAAGCAATAGTTTGTGCTAAAGCAGTGGAAGAAGGGTTTGTACCAGCTACTATAAATTATGAAGTACCAGACGAAGAATGTGATTTAGATGTAGTACCAAATGAAGGCAGAAATGTAGAAGTAAAATATGCAATGTCAAACTCATTAGGATTTGGAGGACATAATAGTTGTTTATTATTGAAAGAATACAAATAATTTTTCATCTGGGAGATATTTATAAAAATAATCTATAATAGGAGGAATTAAAATGGATTATAAAGATATAAAGAAATTAATAGATGATATGGGAGATTCAAAAATAGATTCTTTAGAAATAGAATTTCCAGAAGGTATAAAAATAAAAATGAAGAAAAATACTGAAAAAGAAGTAATATTTACAACTCCAGGAAATGTCATAGAAGCAAGTGCTCCAATGACTCCACCAATTCTTAAAAAAGAAGAACAAACAGCTATAGTAAAAAAAGATGAGGAAGATGAAAAAGATAAAGAAAAAGATTTTAAAATAGTTAAAAGCCCAATGGTAGGAACATTTTATGCAAGTTCTTCACCAGACAAAGACCCTTATGTTAAAGTTGGAGATAAAGTACATAAAGGAGATGTTTTATGTATTGTAGAAGCTATGAAATTAATGAATGAAATAGAGTCAGAATTTGATGGAGAAATAGTAGAAGTTTGTGTTAATAATGAAGATGTAGTAGAATATGGAACACCATTATTTAAAATAAAATAGGAGGCATAAAGATGGTTTTAGATAAAGAAGGAATAAAAAATATAATACCACAAAGGGAACCATTCTTAATGATTGATGAAGTTGAAGAATATGTACCAGGAGAAAGTGCAACAGCATATAAACATGTTAGTGAAGATGAATATTATTTTAAAGGACATTTTCCTGGAAACCCAATAATGCCAGGAGTGTTGATAGTGGAATCTCTTGCACAGACAGGAGCGATTGCAATTCTTTCAATGGAAGAAAACAAGGGTAAAAATGCTTTATTTGGTGGGATTGACAAAATACGTTTTAAAAAACAAGTAGTGCCTGGAGATATATTAAAGTTAGAAGTGAAAATAATAAAAAGAAAAGGACCAATAGGAGTAGGAGAAGCAATAGCTACAGTTGATGGGAAAGTAGCGGCAAAAGGAGAATTGACATTTGCTATTGTCTAAAAATTCTTATGTTTGAAAGGAAGATATAAGATGTTAAAGAAAGTTTTAATAGCTAATCGTGGAGAAATTGCTGTAAGAATTATCAGAGCTTGTAGAGAAATGGGAATTAGAACGGTTGCAATATATTCAGAAGCAGATAAAACAGCTTTGCATGTAAGTTTAGCAGATGAAGCTATTTGTGTTGGACCAGCTCCATCGAACAAAAGTTACTTAAATATGAAAGCAATATTAGAAGCAGCTTGTCTAACAGGTGCAGATAGTATTCATCCTGGATTTGGATTTTTATCAGAAAATAGTACTTTTGCTAAAATTTGTGAAGATATGGGAATAAAATTTATTGGACCAAATTATAAGTTAATAGAATTACTTGGAAATAAATCAAAAGCAAAAGAAACAATGAAAAAAGCAGGAGTACCAGTAGTGCCAGGTTCTGAAGGTTTGATAAAATCTAGACAAGAAGCAATAGAACTTGCAGAACAGATAAAATATCCAGTAATGCTTAAAGCATCAGCTGGTGGTGGAGGAAAAGGTATTCGTGTTGCTTATAATAAAGAACAGTTAGAGAAAGAATATGATTTAGTAAAGCAAGAAGCAAAAATTTCTTTTAATGATGATAGTCTATATTTAGAAAAATTTATAGAAAAACCAAGGCATGTAGAAATTCAAGTGTTAGCAGATGAGTATGGAAATTGTGTTCATTTAGGTGAAAGGGATTGTTCTGTTCAAAGAAGAAATCAAAAAGTATTAGAAGAAACACCTTCATCTATATTAGATGAGAAGACAAGAAAGAGAATGGGAGAAGTAGCAGTAAGTGCTGTTAAAGAAATAGGATATACTAATGCTGGTACAATTGAGTTTTTAGTAGATAAAAATAGAGATTTTTATTTTATGGAGATGAACACAAGAGTTCAAGTAGAGCACCCAGTAACTGAAATGGTAACAGGAATTGATATAATTAAAGAGCAAATAAAAATAGCAAGTAAAGAAACTTTAAGTTTTAAACAAAAAGATATTGTATTTACTGGTCATAGTATGGAAGTTAGAATAAATGCAGAAGACCCTGATAAAAACTTTATGCCAAGTCCAGGAACTATAACAGATTTACATATGCCTGGAGGAAACGGAGTAAGGGTAGATACAGCAATTTACTCAGGATATACAATACCACCAACATATGATTCAATGATAGCTAAAATTATAGTACATGGAAAAGATAGAAATGAATCAATTGCTAAGATGAAAAGTAGTATAGCAGAATTAGTAGTAGAAGGAATTAAAACAAATACAGATTTTATATTGAAAATTCTAGAAGATGAAGACTTTAGAAATAATAATTATGATACTTCATTTATCTCAAGGAAATTTGGAAAGAAATCTGATTAATTGAATATAATTATAATAATAAAAAAGTGAATGTTTTTTTGAAAAAGCATTTACTTTTTTTAAAAATTTATATAAAATAGTGTAAGAAAATGTCAAAATAGAATTAAAAATTGAGAAACAAAAGAAAATATATGAAAAGAAAGGGAGAATTTTAATGAAGATACTAATGTTAACATGGGAATATCCACCAAGAGTGGTAGGAGGAATTGCAAGAGTAGTCTATGATTTATCAAAAACTTTGCATAAAGATGGACATGATGTAACAGTAATTACTTATAGAGAAGGAGATGCACCTTATTTTGAAGATGATAAAGGTGTAAAAGTATATAGAGTTGATAACTATATGATTAATCCAAATAATTTTATAGATTGGATTTTACAGCTTAATTTTAATATGATAGCTAAAGCAAATGAAATAATGTTAAAAGAAGGAAATTTTGATGTTATTCATGCCCATGATTGGTTAGTAGCTTATGCAGCAAAAACATTAAAGAACTCATATAATATTCCAATTGTTGCAACAATACATGCAACAGAGTCTGGTAGAAATAGTGGTATTCATGATGAACAACAAAGATATATAAATGATACAGAGTGGATGCTTACATATGAAGCAGCTGAGGTGATTGTTAATAGTAACTATATGAAAAATGAATTACAAAGATTATTTGGACTTCCATATGAAAAAATAAATGTAGTACCAAATGGAGTTAATTTAAATCTATTTAATGGCATTGAAAGAGATTATAATTTTAGAAGAAAATATGCAATGGACAATGAAAAAATCATATTATTTATGGGAAGACTTGTTTATGAAAAAGGTGTACAACATTTGATAGCAGCTATGCCTAAAATATTAAATGGATATAATGATGCAAAATTAGTTGTTTGTGGTAAAGGTGGAATGGAACAAGAATTAAAACAGCAGGTAAATAATATGGGAATAGGAAATAAGGTATATTTTGCTGGGTATATGAATGGTAAAGATGTACAAAAAATGTATAAAGCAGCAGATATAGCAGTATTTCCAAGTACATATGAGCCATTTGGAATAGTTGCTCTAGAAGCTATGCTTTCTGAAAGACCAATTGTAGTATCTGATATAGGAGGTCTTAATGAAATAGTAGATCACAAAGTAAACGGAATGAAAGCATATTGTGGAAATCCAAATTCAATTGCAGATTCAATATTAGAATTATTATTTGACCACAAATTATGTGCAGAGATTACAAAGAGAGCTAAAAATAAAGTTAGAAATGATTATAATTGGAGCAAAATAGCACAAGATACACATTTTGCATATCAAAAAGCAATTTGTCAATCAATGGCTGAAAAACAAAAAAGAGAACTTGAACAAGAAAGAGCAAGAAAAACTAAGAAAGCTAAAAATACAGAAAATGAAATTACTAATTTACTTAGCTTTAAGAAACGTCAAGCATATGCTTAAAACTATATAATACAAGAGAGTCTAGACTCTCTTGTATTAAAAAGTAATAAAATTCAAAAATGATAAAACACAGAAACACAAAAAACCAAAACACAAAAAACCAAAAAAGTAAAAAAATTATTAAAAACTATTGACAAGTATAAAAAAAATTAGTATAATAAATTTCGTCGGAAGAACATGGTCGCTTAGCTCAGCTGGGAGAGCATCTGCCTTACAAGCAGGGGGTCACAGGTTCGAGCCCTGTAGCG
This sequence comes from uncultured Clostridium sp., assembly GCA_964596175.1. Classification (GTDB taxonomy): domain Bacteria; phylum Bacillota; class Clostridia; order TANB77; family CAG-508; genus CAG-269. The sequence continues at coordinate 33,045 of CAZQTH010000014.1, forward strand.
ACCACCATTGTTTTACGGCCTGGTAGTTCAGTTGGTTAGAACGCTAGCCTGTCACGCTAGAGGTCGACGGTTCGAG
>CAZQTH010000015.1:0-32467 GCA_964596175.1 uncultured Clostridium sp.
GGGAGGTACTTGAAATAGGCAGTTTCTTTTTACTCCTACTCCTTTTTGCGCAAAAGTTTCATAATACAAACCAAATGTATACTGTTATACCTTGTAAAAGGATACATTTTTATAAACCAATGTAATTATTGAAATAATATCTAACATATAGAAGTTAATTTAGAAAATAAGTTAGCTTCTTTTTTTATTGCCTCTAAAGAATAATAGAAGGAGGTAAAATTCGATGAAAAAAACAATTTATGATTTTGAAAGAAAATATGAGGTTCAAAACGAACTTTTAAATGAAGGAGCTTTAGAAGGACTGGATGAAAGAACATTGCATGAAACAATAAAAGCAATGCTAATAAATACAATTAAAGATTGTATTAAATATGAGAACTTCATAGATCCTGATATGGATAAAATAAGAAATATCTTATTTAAGGAAAATAAAACAGAAGAAGATATGAGAAAGATAAAAAATGCACAGGATAGATTAAGAAACTCTTTACATTTTGCTCAAATTTCTGAAGATAGTCTATATACATTACTATATCAAATGCTATCATCAGATGAAATAAAACATTGTTTCAAACAAGAAATTCCAGAAATGTCCAGAAATTTATATTATATGGTAGATTTAGAGGAAGAAATAGCAGAAACTCTAACATTGATTTTTGAAGAACTTTATGAAGCACCAAGTTATAAAGAAATATGCTCAACTATAAATGAAAACATTAAAGACTTTGTTGAAAATGCTGAAGAATATATAGAAGATATACAAAATCACGAATTGTATGAGCAATTTGTTAGTTTTAGAGATAATATTAAAAGTATGGAAAAGGAGAATGTCAATGAGTGAAATTATAGCGATAGCAAATCAAAAAGGTGGGGTAGGTAAAACTACAACTGCTTTTTCTTTGGGCGTTGCTCTCAGAAAGCAAGGAAATAAAGTTCTACTTATTGATGCAGATCCACAAGGAGATCTAACAACCTGTATGGGATACTATAATCAAGAAGAATTGCAAAATACTATTGCTACTCTAATGTCTGATACAATATATGATAAGGAATTTGATGCAGAAAAAAGCATACTTCATCATAAAGAGGGAATAGATTTAATTCCATCTAATTTAGATTTATCTGCAATAGAGTTTTCTTTAGTTAATGCAATGAGTAGAGAGTTTACACTTAAAAATGCAATAAAGGAGATTAAAGATAATTATGATTACATTTTAATTGATTGTATGCCAAGTTTAGGATTAATTACAATAAATGCACTAGCTTGTAGTGATAAGATAATAATTCCAGTGCAAGGAGAATACTTAGCAGCGAAAGGAATGGGACATTTATTAAAAACTGTAAATAAAATTCACAAACAAATAAATCCGAGTTTAAAGATTGGAGGCGTATTGCTAACTCTTGTAGATAAAAGAACTAATTTATCAAAAAAAGTAAGAGATACCATAAATGAAAACTATGGTCAATTTGTAAAGATATATAATACAGAAATTCCTAAAGCTATAAATACAGCAAAATCTACTTCTACAGGAAAAAGCATTTTTGAGTTTGATAAAAATAGTCCAGTAGCATTGAGTTATAAAGAATTTGCAAAGGAGGTTTTAGAAGATGAACGAGCAAGAACAAGAAATGAAACTTCCCAAATTAGATGATTTGTTTACCAATCAAGAACAAAGGGATTATCAAAAAGCAGAAAAAGTAGAAGAAATAGACACAAATAAAATTAAGGACTTTGCAAATCATCCATTTAAAGTGCCTAATGATGAAAAAATGGCTGATATGGTAAAAAGTATAAAGCAATATGGCGTAATAGAACCTGTAATTCTTAGACCAATAGAAGATGAAAAATATGAATATGAAATGATTTCTGGTCACAGAAGAAAAAGAGCTTGTGAATTGGCTGAAGTAAAAAAGATAAGAAGTATTATCAAGAATTTAACAGATGATGAGGCAACAATTCTTATGGTTGACAGCAATATACAAAGAGAAGAAATATTACCAAGTGAGAAAGCCTTTGCATATAAAATGAAACTTGAAGCATTAAATCATCAAGGTAGAAAAATAGAATTAGAAGATGATTCAACTTCGACACCAATGGTGTCAAAGTTAAGGACTAATGAAATATTAGGCAATGAGGTTGGAGAAAGTAGAGAAAATATAAGAAGATACATACGTCTTACATATCTTATTCCAGAGCTATTAGAACAAGTGGATTTAAAAAGAATTGCGTTTAGACCAGCGGTGGAACTCTCATATTTGAGTGAGGATAATCAATATATATTATTGAATATTTTTGAATTTGATGAAGTAACACCATCTTTGAGTCAAGCAATAAGACTAAAAAAACTTGAACAAGAGGGCAAACTAACAGAGGAAAAAATTGAACAAATAATGCAACAAGAAAAACCTAATCAAAAGGAATTTATAAAAATTCACAATGAAAGAATAGAAAAATATATACCAACAAAAATAAAAGAATCTGGCAAAGTAGAAGATTTTATCATTCAATGTGTGGAAGAACATAATAAAAGAGAAAAATTAAGACAAGAACGAAATGCCAGATAGTGTGTGTGAACACATATATATGAAAACGAAATATACTTTTTTGTGTGTGAACGCATTACAAAGTTTTCCCTTACAAACCCTTTCAAATACATACTATATTACATACTAAAAGAGTAATAATTATAATTTATATTATTATTATTAAATTTATATATTTATACACTTGAGTTTTAAATTATAAGCCGTATAATTAAGGCAAAAAGGAGATGTATTAAGTGTGAAGAAAAGGAAAATAAGTGTAATTATAGCTCTAATAATAGCATTGGTTATAAGTGCTTTAATAATATATCAAGTTGTAAATCATAAAAGAAATATAGATTATGGAAGTGAGTTTGTAAATGAAATAAATAACACTAATGAAAATATCACTGAAGAACTTGAGAACATTCAAGAAAATGTCATTTTAGAAAATAATACAGAAAAAACAGAAGAAATAGATACTATTGAACAAGAAGAAAGTACAATTTCTACAGAAGAACAAAAACAAATAATTATAAATACTCAAGAGAAAACAGTAGAAAGTTCACAACAAACTGTAAATGAAGCAACAAAGAAAAGTGAAAAAGAAAATAAGGAAACTCAGGAACAAAAACAATCTACTAATACTCAAATAACAGTAACAGAGCAAGAAGTTCAAAATACAGAAAGTCCTAATTGTACTGATACAAAACATGGCGTTGAAGCAGGAAATTCTGGAAAGTGGTTTGATACAAAAGATGAGGCAATTTTGATGTATAAAACAGAAATAAAAAAATGGGGAGATATGTGGACAAACAATGAAATAGATGATGACACATATTATTCAAATTGTCCTTGTGGATATGAAATATGGAGTTGTCCTTATTGTGATAAGTGGACTTTAAATTACTACTATAGATAAATTTAAAAATAAAAATAATAAATGGAACAAGTATAAAGCTTGTTCTTTTTTAGTTAAAGGAGGAAATTTTAATGACAAAAATAAGTAAATCAAAGAAATTAGTAATAATAATGCTTATAATAATAACATTATTTAGTACAGCCCAACCTATCTTTGCTAGTTCTGGAACAGGACAATGGGTAGGTGGACAATTTGCTTCATATATTTGGACAACAGATAATGCAGATACTATGTATGGAGTTTTATTAAGAAAATTAGTTAATTATACAACTGGAGAACAATTAACAGTATTTTGTGCAGAGCATGATGTAGATTTTGATACAGGAACAATATATGACGGAAAATATTATACCCCAACAAGTGCAACGTTGAAAAAGGCATGTAAAATAGCATACTTTGGATGGTATGAAAAATATGGTGATTATGTCATAAATGGAGGAACATCAACTGAAAGAAAAAAAGATTATGTTTTTACGCAACAATTTATATGGGAAACGCTACGGAGAAAGCACAGCAACATTTGTAAATTCTACTTATCAAAGTGAATATGTAGCTTTTAAAGCAGAGATAGAACAACAAATTGCAAATATGGAAAAAAGACCTAGTTTTGATGGAACAACAATAACAGTTCAAGCAGGAGAAACAACAACTATTACAGATACAAATGGAGTTTTATCAAAATATAATAGTGTAAATGTAACTACTAATGGAATAACAATTACACATACTAAAGGTAATGACTATATGACTATTACAGTCAGCGAAGATTGTGAAATAGAAACTTATAAAATATCAGATGCAATGATGGAAGAATGGGGACTAATAAAAGAAGGAACAGAAGATAATGATACAACAATATACTTTGAATTTGAAAATGGAGTACAAAATCAATTATATGCAATGAATTATAATGATCCTGTAACATTATCTATGACATTGAACATTGAGTTATATGGAAAATTAGAATTAAGCAAATTAAATACTAATGGAGATTTAATTGATGGAGCGATATTCAATATTACAAATTCGAGTGGATACAATGAAAACGTAGAAGTTACAAATGGAAAAATTACAATAGAAAATCTAAAAAAAGGTACTTACTATATTAAAGAAGTATCAAGTCCAACAGGTTATTTATTAAATACGGAAACTTATAAAGTAACAATAGAAGCAAATCAAACAACGCAAAAAGCAATAGTAAATAATGAGCCTACTGGAGAAATAACAATAACAAAAACAGATGCAGAAACAGGAAATCAAGATAGAATTGATGGTACAAGTCATCATGGAGATGCTAGTTTAAACGGAGCAGTTTATACTCTTTATGCAAAAACAGATATATACAATAAAGCAGGAACAGTAAAATATTTCTCAAAAGATGAAGAAATTGCAAAATTCACATTTAATGAATATGGAGTAGCAAGTATAGAAATAACAAATACCTCTACATCAGCAGACCTTAGCATCAATGGAAGTACACTAACAGGATTACCAATGGGTAGTTACTATTCAAAAGAAACTTCTGTACCAACAGGTTATACAGAAGACGAAAATGAATACACTTATACACTTAAATATAAAGATAATACAACAGAAGTAATAACAACAAGTGGAACAGTAACTAATACTGTACAGAAAGCACCGTTTGAAGTTATTAAAGTTTCTACAAATAACAATACAATAGCAGAAACTGTTGCAGGTGCAGAATTTACAGCAATTTTGACAAAATACGTAGATTACTACGGTAGCTTTGAAGAAGCATTAAAACATTTAGATGAATATGCAGAAGATGAATATTCTGTTTTTAAAACTGGAGATGATGGACATGGAGTATCTGGGCTTTTAGCTTATGGCGAATATACAGTAAACGAAACTTACACACCTTCTGATGAAATAGAAACAGTAGAGGAATTTTATGTAACAATAGATAAAGATAGTGAAACGCCAATCAAAGAATTTATTGTAAATGACTTACCATTTGAAGCATATATTAAATTACAGAAACAAGATAAAGATACAGGAAAACTTGTAACTTATTCAAATGCAACTTTTGAATTATACAAATTAAATGAAGAAACAAATGAATGGGAACAAGTAAAATGTAAAATAGGAAATCAATATTTTACATCTTGGACAACAGATAGTGAAGGAGTTGCAAGAACTGAAACAAAGTTAGAAAGTGGAACATATAAAGTTGAAGAAATAGAAATTCCAACAGGATTCATAGAATTATCAGAAGAATTAATTTTTGAAGTTAATAATAGAAACAAAACTTTAGAATATGATGAAGACTGGGATGCATGGATAACTGTTACGGTTGAAAATGAGCAACCAACAGGAACTTTAAAAGTTAATAAAATAGTTACCTTAAATGATGATGTAGATACATCACTATTAAAAGATAAAGAAATTGATTTCACACAAATTTCTTTTGAACTTGTAGCAAAAGAGGATATTATAGATTATGCGGATGGTTCAATCTTATATGAAGCAGGTAGTGTTATAGGAACATACAATTTGGAAAAAGATGGAACATTAGAAGTAAAAGACTTAAATATGGGACAATATTATCTAAGAGAATTAACAACCATTGAAGGAGCAGTATTAGATGAAACTAAATATGAGATAATATTTAAACAAACAGATACAACAACAAAAGAATATGTTGTTGAATTAGAAATTGAAAATTTCACATCTATAATTGAAATATCAAAACAAGATATAACAGGAGAAAAAGAGTTAGAAGGTGCAAAATTAACTGTGTTAGATGAAAATAATGAAGTAATTGATACATGGACATCTACTAACAAAGCACATTCAATAGAAGGTTTAGTTGTTGGAAAAACCTATACTTTAATAGAAGAAATATCTCCTGAAGGTTATACAAAAGCAACAGAAATTAAATTTACTGTTGAAAATACTGAAGTTCAAAAAGTTGTTATGATAGATAAGGTTGTAGAGGTTATAAAAACTGATTTAGTTACTGGAGAAGAATTAGAAGGTGCAACTTTGCAAGTAATAGACTCAGATGGAAATATAATTGATACGTGGACATCTACTAAAGAAGCACATAGAATTACAGGATTAACAGAAGGAGAAACTTATACTTTAACAGAGATTAGTTCTCCATACGGATATGAAATTACAGAATCAATCACTTTCACTGTTAGTGAAGATAAACAAACACAAACTATTGAAATGAAAGATATGCCAATATTAAAAAATGTAAAGATAATAAAAATTGATTCTGAAACAAAAGAAATAATCAAGGATAAATTTACTTTTGCTATATATAAAGATGCTGAATGCACTGAATTAATTGAGGAAGTTCAATCAGATAAAAAAGAAGGAACAGTAACATTTGAAAATTTAAGATATGGTACATATTATATTAAAGAAATAAAAGCACCTACAGATTACGAGTTATCTGATAAAGTGGTAAAAGTAGAAATTAATGACGAAGGAGTATTTGTAGATGATGAACAAATAGAAGAAAAAGATAATACAATAGAATTTACATTTGAAAACAAAAAAATAGAAGTACCTAAAACTGGAGATGATAGTAATTTGAAACTATTTGCAGGCTTAGGATTACTTTCTTTATTAGGTATTACATATATCATAATACATAATCATAAGAAAAATAAAGATGAGTAATTAAACCTAGAGGGGTTAGCTTATTATTAAAAGTTAATCTCTCTTTATTTTTACTTAAAGTGAGGTGGTAAAATGCCAAGAAAAAAAGAGATTACAAGAAATGCAACATACGAAAAGCTAATTAATATAGGTAAAGCAAATGAAAAAGCTATTTCAAATTTAAAAATTGAAGATTTAAAAGATATAACAAATGATCCACATGTTCTAAATATAATAGTACTTCGAGAATGTATAAAAAATCATAATACATTAGAGTATTTTAATTATAAAGAAAAAGAAGATAGAAAGGAGGAAACATAATGCCTAATAAATATCAATTAGTTAATGAAATAGCAAAAGAAACATTAAAAGAAATAACAAAAAGTGGCGAAGATTGGGTAAATTTCTTAAAAACAGCAAGCAATAATTACAAATATTCTTTTAATGAACAAGTGCTAATATATGCACAAAAACCAAATGCAACAGCTTGTGCAGACATAGAAACATGGAATAACAGACTTAAAAGATGGGTTAATAAAGGAGCTAAAGGTATAGCTTTAATTTCTATTGAAAATGGTAGAAGTGTGTTAAGACATGTATTTGATATTTCTGATACTCATAGTGGTATAAATAGGAACTTAAAATTATGGGAAGTCAAACCATCGTATGAAAATGGACTTATAGAAACATTAGAAAATAGTTTTGGTAGTTTAGATATAAAAAACAATTTAGCTGAAGCAATATATTCAAGTTCTGTAAATCTAGTAGAAGATAATTATCAAGATTATTTAGTAGATTTAGGAGATGTAATAGAAAAAAGTTCACTTCAAAACTTAACTGAAGATGAATTAGAGTCCTATTTTAAAGGAATATTAGCAAATTCAATAACATATATGGCATTAAATAGATGTGGTATTGATCCTGGAAATTTTTTTAAATATAATGATTTTGAACTTATAACGAACTTTGATACAAAAAATGTAATATCAAGATTAGGTGCAGCAACAAGTGATATATCAGAACAAATTATAAGAGAAATTGCCTCAAGTGTTAGAAATTTTGAAAAAAATATAAATCGTACATTTGTAAATAATCAAAAAATTAATTATCATAATAATGAAAATAAAAATAATGAAGGGAGAAATGATTATGATGAAGATAGAATACAAACAAATGGGAGATTATCAGATACCACAGGTAGCACTACCAAAGACAAAGAAAATGCCACAAGGCAGATTCTCAAGGATGAGGGAGAAATATCTGAAAGAACACAAGAAAGGACTATACGAGGAATTAATGCTAGATTGCAAAATGGAGGAACATTTAGGAGAAATAGAAATGACAGCAGAGAAAATGTTGAAAGAGATAATCACAAGTCTAGCAGAGAAGAACAAGATAGACGAGAATTTGAAAGAACAAAATCAAATGCTTTGGGTACAGGAAATGAACTCAATAAAAAATCAAGCAGAGGAGATAGTGATACAGGAATTGATTTACAATTAAATTTATTCACAGATTCATATATTCCACCAATAGAAGATTTGCCTAGTGTAGATGAACAAAAAAACATTATACAAACACAAGCAGAAGTAGAAAATACTCCTGCTTTTACTTTTAATCAAAATGTAATTGATGATGTACTTTTAGAAGGTAGTCATTTTAGCAATGGAAAGTTTAGAATTAACAGGTTATTTCAAGAAAGTTATTCTACTGAAGGAAATATTGCCTTTTTAAAAAAAGAATATGGAGAAGGTGGAGGTCATGTATCCAACTATGATAATTTATTTGAACAACATAATGCAAAAGGAATTAAATTATCTTATGGGTTAAAAGATGATGCACCAGAATTGCTAATTTCATGGAATAAAGTAGAAAAAAGACTAAAAGAATTAATAAATACTGACACATACTTAAATAACGATGAAAAAGAAAGATACAAAGAGTGGTTAAATACAGAGTATGAAAACGAAAAATGGATGTATGATGCAAGAATAAATCCAGCTCAAAAAGAAATATCAATTAATAAAGTAAATCAAGATATTCAAAATATAGAAAAAAATTATAAGTTATCTAATGGCAATTATTTTCATTTTCATACAAATGAAGATGGCTATTACTATTCTATATATGATAAAAACGGTATAGAACAAGACGGTGGACTACTAGAATATTCTGATAATGAAGAAAATCAAACTTTATTAGATATTAGGAAAAGATTAGCTGAATTTACAAATATTGAAGAACTTGCAAATGAAGATTTAGAAGAAGTTAGTCAAGAATTTATTGATAATTTAGAGAATTTTGAAAAAACAAAAGAAAACTACATTAAGCAAGCACAAAATATAATAAATTCATTTAAAGCAAGAGAGGAAAATGGAAAACCACTAGATAGAGAAGAATATTATAAAAAGCAAGAAAAACTAAATTACCATATTGATGATAATTCTTTAGGGGAAGGTACTCCAAAAGAAAAGGTAGCAAGAAATATAGAAGCTATAAGATTACTAAAAAAGTTAGAAGAAGAAAACAGACTTGCAAATAAAAATGAACAAAATATATTGTCGAAATATGTGGGATGGGGTGGACTACCAGATGTTTTTGATGAAAAGAAAACTAATTGGAGTGAAGAATATAACCAACTAAAAGAATTGCTTACAGATGAGGAATATGAATCTGCACGAGCATCTACACTAACAGCCTTTTATACACCTCCAGTAGTTATTAATGCTATATATCAAACATTGCAAAACATGGGATTAGAACAAGCAAATATTTTAGAGCCAAGTTGTGGTACAGGCAATTTTTTTGGAATGTTGCCAGAAACATTGCAAAACTCTAATTTGTATGGTATAGAGATGGATTCCATTAGTGGTAGAATTGCAAAACAGTTATATCAAAAAGCAGATATAAGAGTGGAAGGTTATGAGAAAACAGATTTACCAGACGCATTTTTTGATGTGGCAATAGGCAATGTCCCTTTTGGAGATTTTAAGGTAAATGATAGTAGATATGATAAAAATAATTTTTTTATACATGATTATTTCTTTGCTAAAACTCTTGATAGAGTTAGACCTGGAGGAATTATTGCATTTATAACTTCAAAAGGAACAATGGACAAAGCAAATCCAGAGATAAGAAAATATATAGCACAAAGAGCTGACTTGCTAGGAGCAATAAGATTACCAGATAATACATTTACTAAAAATGCAGGAACTAAAGTAACAAGTGATATTATATTTTTACAAAAAAGAGAAAGTATAACAGATATAATACCAGAGTGGTTATATCTTGACAGAGATGAAAACAATATAACAATGAATAAATACTTTGTAGATAATCCAGAAATGATATTGGGGAACATGGAAATTGTTTCTACTGCTTATGGCTATGATTCTACTTGCAAGGCAGATAATAGTACATCATTAGAAGAACAATTAAAATATGCTATTACAAATATTCATGGAGAGTTACCAGAATATATTGCAGAAAATGAAATAGAACAAGAAGATAATTCAATTCCCGCAAGACTAAATGTGAAAAATTTTTCATATACGATTATTGATGATAAGATTTACTTTAGAGAAAATTCGAAAATGTATTTACAAGATAATTTGCCACTAACTAATCGAAATAGAATAAAAGGCTTAATTGCTTTAAGAGAACAAGTTAGAGAATTAATTGACTTTCAGTTAGATGATAGAGCAGATGAATATATACATATTGCTCAAAACAAGTTAAATGAACTATATGATAAATTTACTAAAGAGTATGGACTAATTAATTCACGAGCTAATGAAAATGCTTTTTCTAATGATAGTAGTTATTTTTTACTATGCTCACTTGAAAAATTAGATGGAGAAGGTAAATTTATTGGAAAAGCTGATATGTTTAGCAAAAGGACTATAAAAGCCAAGAAACAAATAGTAAAAGTAGATACAGCAGATGAGGCACTTATTATATCAATAAAGCAAAAAGCAAAAGTAGACTTAAATTATATGCACGAGCTATCTGGTTTAGACATAGATAAAATGATAGAAAGTTTACAAGGAGTTATATTTAGAGTTCCAGATAGTAATAATTGGGTATCCTCAGATGAATATTTGTCTGGAAATGTGAGAGAAAAGTTGAAAATTGCTGAAAAATTTGCAAAAGAAGATTCTAGTTTCAATATAAATGTGGAAAAACTAAAAGAGGTTATTCCAAAAGATTTAGGGGCAAGTGAAATTGGAATAAAATTAGGGGCTACCTGGATTCCACCAGAAATAATTAGACAATTTATTTTTGAATTATTGGAAACTCCTCGATATAATACTTGGGACATTCATGTTAAATATTCAAATATAACTTCAGAATGGTATATAGAAGGAAAGAGTGTAGACAGAGATAATGTGAAAGCGTATTCTACTTATGGTACAACAAGAATAAATGCCTACAAAATTATAGAACAAACACTTAATTTAAAAGATGTAAAGGTATTTGATACTATTATAGATGATGAAGGAAGAAAGCAAAGAGTATTAAATAAAAAAGAAACTGCTATTGCCTCAAGTAAGCAAGATGCAATAAAAGAGGCTTTCTTAAATTGGGTATGGGAAGATCCAGACAGAAGAAATAAACTTGTAAGATTATATAATGATAAATTTAATGCTATAAGACCTCGTGAATATGACGGATCACACATAGAATTTGTAGGAATGAATACAGAAAAAAGATTAAGACCTCATCAATTAAATGCTGTAGCACATGTATTGTATGGGAATAATGTTCTACTTGCTCACGAAGTAGGTGCAGGAAAAACTTATGAAATGGTTGCAAGTGCAATGGAGTCAAAGAGATTAGGCTTATGCAACAAACCTCTTTTTGTAGTTCCAAACCATATAATAGAGCAATTTGCGTCAGAATTTTTAGATTTATACCCAAGTGCCAACATTTTAGTTGCTACAAAAAAAGACTTTGAAACAAAGAATAGAAAGAAATTTTGTAGTAGAATAGCAACAGGAGAATTTGATGCAATTATCATTGGACATAGTCAGTTTGAAAAAATACCAATGTCAGTAGAAAGACAAAAAGCTATATTACAAGAACAAATAAATGATATTACTAATGGTATTGCTGAAGAAAAGGCTAATAGAGGAGAATATTATACAATTAAGCAATTAGAAAAAACGAAAAAAACTTTAGAAACAAGACTTGAAAAGTTAAATAAACAAGAGAGAAAAGATAATGTAGTTACATTTGAAGAATTAGGAGTTGACAAGCTATTTGTAGATGAAGCACATAATTACAAAAACTTATTTCTTTATACTAAAATGCGAAATGTAGGAGGAATTGCTCAAACAGAAGCTCAAAAATCAACAGATTTATTTATGAAATGCAGATACCTTGATGAAATAACAGGAGGCAAAGGAACTGTATTTGCAACAGGTACTCCAGTAAGTAATTCAATGGCAGAACTTTATACTATGCAAAGATATTTGCAATATGACGACCTAAAGAAAAATGGACTTGAGCATTTTGATAATTGGGCTTCTACTTTTGGAGAAACTGTGACTGCAATAGAACTCGCACCAGAGGGGACAGGTTACCGTGTTAAAACTCGATTTGCAAAATTTCATAATTTACCAGAACTAATGTCAATGTTTAAAGAAATAGCAGATATACAAACAGCAGAAACATTAAATTTACCAACACCAGACTATGAAAATATAAATGTAGTAGTAAAACCAAGTGAAATACAACAAGAAATGGTAGAACAATTAGGCGAAAGAGCAGAAGATATAAGAAATGGAGCAGTAGATGCGACTCAAGATAATATGCTAAAAATTACTAATGAGGGTAGAAAACTTGCTTTAGATCAAAGGTTAATTAATTTTTTATTACCTGATGCAGAAAGTAGCAAGGTTAATTCTTGCACAGACAATATTTATAAGATATGGTATGAGAATGCAGATAAAAAATCAACGCAATTGGTATTTTGTGATTTGTCTACTCCGAAAGACTTAAAAGGTTATGAAAAAGAAGAATTTACAGATATATATAACGAATTAAAGAAAAAGCTAATTCAAAAGGGAATACCACCTGATGAAATAGCTTTTATTCATGAGGCTGATACAGAGGTAAAAAAGAAAGAACTATTTAGTAAAGTTAGACAAGGAGATGTAAGAGTTTTAATGGGATCAACTCAAAAGATGGGTGCAGGTACTAACGTTCAGAATAAATTAATTGCAACTCATCATTTAGATTGTGCTTGGAAACCATCGGACTTAACACAACGAAATGGAAGGATGATTAGACAAGGTAATGAAAACAAAAAGGTATATATATATTCTTATGTAACAGAAAAGACTTTTGATAGTTATATGTATCAGTTAGTAGAGCAAAAACAAAAATTTATTTCTCAAATAATGACATCAAAGACTCCAGCGAGAACAATGGAAGATATTGATGATAAGGCTTTAAACTATGGAGAAATAAAAGCATTAGCAACTGGAAATCCTTTAATATTAGAAAAGACAACTTTAGATACTGAAGTATCAAAACTAAAGTTATTAAAACAAGAATTTATGAATCAAAGGTACTCACTACAAGATAAAGTAATAAAATATTTCCCAGAAGAAATAGCAAGACTAAATAATAAAATTAATGCAATGGAAGAAGATATAGTAAAACTAGATGAATACACTAAACCAAATAAAGATGGATTTTCTCCAATGAAAATAGATGGTATATTATATGCAGAAAAACAAGACGCAGGCAAAAAATTATTAGAGTGTGTACAAAATTTAAAAAGTATGGAAGAAAAAGAGATTGGAGAATATAGAGGCTTTAATATGACTGTTAGTTTTGACTCTTTTTCTAAAAATATTAAGCTAAAACTAAAAAATAAATTTAGCTATTCCATAGATTTAGGAACTGATATAAATGGTAATATAACTAGAATAAATAATTGTTTGGAAAATATTGCTAAAGATATACCAACAGAAAGAGAAAAACTAGATAATATAATGTTTCAACTAGAAAACGCAAAACAAGAAATACAAAAAGAATTTCCTAAAGAGCAAGAATTAAAAGAAAAATTACAAAAACTAGATAAAATAAATGCAGAATTGAAAATAAATGATAATGACCACGAAATGTTAGGAGATGAACATGAAGAGAAAGAAGAAAGAGAAACTAATAAAAAAACACCAGAACGTTGCTAATTTAAAGTTCTTATGGTATAATTTTCTCGAAATTTAAAAATAATTATGGAGAAAATTATAATGTTTAAAAAGAAAGTAAAAATTGAATTATCTGATGAAGAACAAAGAATAATTTTATATGCGTTAAACGAATTAAGGACAGAATTAATACAAGAGAATAAGTACACGGATGTTGTTAATGAAGTCATAGGAAAATTAAAAAATAAAATGAAAGCTGATAGATATAATCTTGGGGTTATAATAAATTCATTAGACAGAAAAAGAAAAAATGAACTTGCTAAAGGAGATGATACAGAACAGATGGACTACTTGATTTTGAGGCTACTTAAAATATATGAAACATTAAAATAGTAAGTTGTTGCTCATATTTTTTTAATGATTAGAACGGCAACTTATTTTTTGAAAAATTTTTAAAAAATTTGTAACCTTTTTTAAAAAAATGTTACTATGTATATGAAAGTTAACTAAAATAAAAGGAGATTTAGATCTAAATTGAAAAAGGAAAGTTTAAAGGATTATCTAATAAATGGTAAACTCGATATAGACAAACTATTAGATGACTTCTATGGATATGTCTATATAATTGTAAAAAATGGGGTTAGCATATATCTAACAGATGAAGATATAGAAGAAATAATATCTGATGTATTTATTGCCGTATGGAATAATAGTAAAGAGATTTCTAATACAATAGATATTAAGGCTTACCTATCAGGAACTGCTAAAAACATTATTAAAAATAAGTACAGAAAAAACGAAATAAATTTTTCTATATCTGAATACGAAGAAAAAATTAAAGATAACAGTAATCTTGAAAAACAGGCAGAAGAAAATGAGCAAAATATAATAATAAAGAATACATTAAAAACTCTAAAAAAAGAAGAATATACTGTATTTATTATGTTTTACTATGAAAATAGAACAACAAAAGAAATTGCAGAACGCTTAAACTGTACTGTTGGAAATGTAAAAGTTATTCTTCATAGAGTTAGAAAAAAGATAAGAAAAAATTTAGAAGATGGAGGTTATGGCTATGGAAAATAATAAGCAAAAAGAGAGAATTAGAAAAAACATAAAAGAAGAAATAGCTATATCAAACATCAGAAAGGAGTTTGCTATGAAATCTAATAAAAATAAAAGAATTGTTTATACTATTTCCTCTATATGTGCCGTATTTATATTAGGAATAGGTATTCTTGTGGGGACAAGTAGACTAAACAATAATTTGTCTGACAATATAGAAATTGGAGAAAAGGAAGAAAGCCTAGATGTTGAAATAAACATAAATAAAATACAATATATGGAAATGGTAAGTTTAGATACTGATGTAGAAATAGTTGATATGAATCAACTACCAGATGAGTTTACTTTTATGGAAAATGTATCTATACCAGAAGGATACAATCTGGAAGATAGTTATATTGTATATACTAGAGAAAGCATAGAAATAGAAGAATACAACATACTGCATGACTATATTTTAAATTACAGAAAAGATGATTCTAATAATATAACAATAGCCTTTTCAGGGGTTGAGCAACCTATAAGAGATTATTATATTGAAGAAGGAAAGAAAATTTCAAAAATAGGTGATGTAGAATTAAACATATCACAATGGGAAGAAATGTATATTGTAACTTTTGAATACAAAGGCATTTATTTCGATATTGAAACCACAGGAATTACAGAAGAACAATTAGTGAGTTTGTTGAAATCAATAATTGAAAAAGTGTGAGTTATTGTATTTCAAATAAAATAAAGATAACAATATAATTAGGAAATTATCTTATACAGTAATTGTATAGAGTAATTTCCTCTTTATGCTATAATCATACAGACAACTTACAAGTTGTAAGGAAAATTTTTAAAAATAGTAGTATTTTAATTGCTTTAATGGTATAATAATAGTATATTGTGAAAGGAAGCTAAAATCTATGAAAATGGAATTTATATTTGATAAAGAAAAATTGAAAAAAACTGGTTATGATGAGGAACAATGTTTAAATGCAATTAGAAAACACTTTGACAGTTATAAAAGTAAAACAATAAAAGAAGTAGCAAAAGGAGTATTTGAAGGAACTGATGATGACTGGAATGCTTTTGGATCTACTGCTAGATTTCCATATACAAGTTGGTTTTTAAAGGTAATTAAAGAATGGTATTGGTATGTAGATGAAGGAGATGGATTGGGAGAGAAAAAAGGAGATTGTTTAGAAGCATATTATGAAGTAAAAACAGTAAATGGTTAAGAGGTAATGTATGAGAAAAGCAATAAATTTTGATATTGACACAAAAAAATATGAAAAACATACAGGAAAAAAAGCTCCAACAGCTTATGCAGAAATAAAAAAATTCTTAAAGAAAAACGGATTTGAGCATAGACAAGGATCTGGTTATGTTTCTAAAAATAGTTTAGATGATTTAAGAATTACGGCTATTATAACAAATATGACTTTATCTATTGAATGGTTAAGATTTTGTGTAAAAGAAATAGATGTAACCAATATAGGAAAACAACATTCTTTATTAGATACGATAAATAAGCCATATAATCAAGATAATTTATCAAATTTAGATGATATTGAGATATAAATTTTAAGGGTAATATTATAATGATATTACTCTTTTTTATGTCAAATGTGTAAAAAAATATTTCACACATTTCAATAAAATAAAAACTAATGTTATACTTCAATTAAAGGAGGAAAAAAGAAATGAATGAATTATTTAATAAACCAGTTTTAGACCAAATGTACATATTTAGAAAGGAAGAATTCGAGCAAAACATTTATGAAAACAACGAAGAAATAAGAGAAATCGAATATAAAGTAAGTGATACAGCAGAGAAATTTATGAATTATATTGAAAAATTTATACCTAAAAGAGAAGATTTTAAAAAAGCTGAAAAAATGTTTTGGAATTATGAATTGGCTTGTGATGCAGAACTTGATTTTTGGAGTTTATTATATTTTAAATTAGGGATGATAGAAAGAGAAAAAATAAGAAATGAATTTTTTAGGTATGAGCTAGAAGAAAAAGAAAATGATCTTTTTATAAATTTTGAAAGTAATAACTTCTCTGAATGGTTGGAAGAGCAAAATAAAAAATATACTTTTATAACAGACGAGTATAAAGAACTATTAAAAAGGTATAAAGAAATTAGTGAAAAGTATCCTAATGTTACTGAGGTGTTTGAAAATTTAAAACCTATAGTTTTGAATGATGAAGAAATGAAAGCTCTTGTTGAATTAAGAAAAATAGACATAAATATGGGATATATGGAAAAAGATTTGTGCTTTAAATTAGGAATGAAAGAGGTAATAAATTTCTAAAATGCCATTTTTATTTATGCAATAAAAATATCAAAAGCATTTAAAGTAAATATATATTTATAGAAAGGTATTAGAATAATCTAGTATCTTTTTTTGTTTAAAAATAAAAAGGGAGGGAGGTGCATACTATGTCAAAATTTATACCAAAAGAAATTGTAAAACAAGCAAAGCAAATAGATTTATTAACTTATTTTATAAACAATAACCCATCAGAACTTGTAAAAAAAGGAACAGGAACATATTCATTAAGAACACATGATAGTGTAATTATTAGTAATGGCTTATGGCATAGATTTTCTACTAATGAAGCAGGAAAAACAGCAGTGGATTACTTAATGAAAGTAGAAAAAATGACACTTCAAGAAGCAGTTCAAGAAGTTTTAAATGGAGATATTAGTAACTATATAATAATTAATACAGAAGTAAATAATGCACCTAGAAAAATAGTTATTCCAGAAAAATCGAATTCCAACAAAGAAGTGATAGAGTACCTAAAAAATAGAGGAATAGATGAAGATATTATTTTAGATTGCATAAATAAAAAACTAATATATCAGGAAAACAAAACAAATAATGTAGTCTTTGTAGGGTATGATGATGATCATAATATTAAATATTCAGGTTGTAGAAGCACAAATGAAAAAAGAATAATGCGAGATGCAAAAGGTAGTTCAAAAGAGTTTTCTTTTAGACTGTTAAGTAAAATAAAAAACAATACATTGCACATTTTTGAAAGCAGTATAGATTTATTATCTTATGCAACATTATTAAAACTAAAAGGCTATGATTATCAAAATCAAAACCTTTTAGCTTTAGCAGGGGTATATCAACCAGGAAATAATATAGAACAAAGTAAAGTACCAATAGCAGTTAAAAATTTTTTAGAAAAAAATACATATATTGAAAATATTGTACTTCATTTTGATAATGATAGAGCAGGTAGAGATGCAACAAAAGCACTTATAATAGTTTTAAATAGGTACAATATATATGATATTCCTGCACCTTATGGAAAGGACATAAATGATTATTTATGTTACAAGTTGGGATTAAAGAAAAGACAAGAAATAGAACATTATAAAGTAAATAAAATACCAAATAAGGAATATATACAGGTGTAGTTTTATATACAAAAATTAGATTTCTTGTCCTAGCAAGCAATGAATTTGTTCACACGAAAAAATCGTGTTTCAAAATTCTATTCAATGGGGCTAGCCCCAATCCCCATTATTTAGTTTGAATAACAGGAGGGAGAGATTTGAGAAAAAGAAATATAAGAAAAGATATAATGTTAAATGAAATAGAAAATGAAAAATTGATTTCTGATTGTAAAAAAGCTGATATTTCTTATGGAGAATACTTTAGAAAATTACTAATGGAAAAACAAATAAAAGAGAAGCCAGGAAGGGAATTTTACGAAATAATGAAACAACTTTCTAAAATAGGTGTTAATCTAAATCAAATAGCTTATAAGGCAAATAGTACTAACAAGATAGATAAAGATTATTACAAAGCAGAAGCAGAGGAATGGCATAAATTTGCAAAAGAAGTTAAACAAAAATTTTTATAGGAGGTGGTAAGTTTGGCAACAACTAGTTTGTGGAAAGTAGTAAGGAGAATGGATCATGTTGTAAATTATGCAGAGGAAAAAAGTAAAACAAAAAATATTGAATTCAAGAGTAATTATGAAATAATAGTTGACGATTTTAAAAATGTAATTGATTATGCGAGAAACTCAAGTAAGACTGAAAAAGAATATTTTGTTACAGGAATAAATTGCGAGCCAGATTCAGCTTATGAAGAAATGCAAGATACAAAGAAATATTATAATAAAGAAGATAAGATTTTAGCATTCCACGCATATCAGTCATTTAAAGAAGGAGAAGTTACTCCAGAACTTGCTCATAAAATTGGAGTGCAACTTGCTAATGAAATGTGGGGAGATAGATTTCAAGTAATAGTTACTACTCATTTGAATACTAATCACATACATAATCATTTTGTATTGAATTCTGTTTCATATACGGATGGAAAAAAATATTATAGTAACAGAGCAAATACAGGAAGATTAAGGCATACTTCTGATGAAATTTGCAGAGAATATGGGTTAAGTGTTTTAGAAGAAAAAACTTGTAAAAAAAGTAAAATTAATTTTGAAAATTACTATAAAAAATCTCTTTACAATGATAATTATACCCAAAATGCTAAAAGAGATTTAGATTTAGCAATAAGACAAGCATATTCATTTGAAGATTTTATATATCTAATGAAAAGATTAGATTATGAAATTATATTTAGAGCAAATAAAATTAGTATTAGAAAAGAGCCATATAAAAGAAATATTAGAATTGAGCGAAGGTATGGAGAAAACTATTCAATAGAAAATATTAAAAGAAGAATATTAGAAGAACAAGCAGTAAGAGTACCTTTTATAGAAAATGTATATAATTATAGAAAAGTCAATTTTCCTTTTGCAAAAAGGCATAAAAAAGCCAAAGCAAAAGGATTTATTGCTTTATATTATCATTATTGTTATTTACTGAAAGTTTTTCCAGAGAAAGTACCACAACAAAGATTACCTGCAAGTATTAGAGCAGATGTTTCAAGAATGGAAGAACTTTCACACGAAGCAAAGTTTTTATATCAAAATAAAATAAAAACATTAGATGAATTAATAAATTACAAAGATGATATAACATTTAAAATAAATCAATTACTTGATCAAAGAGAAAGACTTTGGGCAAAAAGAAGATTATCAAAAGATGAAATTGAAAGGCATAGAATAGCTGAAGAAATTTCATCTTTAAATGATAAAATAAATAAGTTAAGAAAGAAGGTGGAAATGTGTGAAGATATTAAATCAAGAGTACCAAAGATAAATAATAACTTAGATGAACTTGATAAACAAGAAGAATTAGAAAAGGAAACTAAAGACAAGAAAAAAAAGAGAGTAAAAGGCAGAAAGGAGTAGATATATATGAGTGTAAATGGAGACGCTTCAGAGCAAGTCGTAAGATTAGGATTAGAGGGGTTTGAAGTAACTGTTAAATTAATAGGAAGTGGTGCGAAGAATCTTTTAGCTATGCTATATGCAATGCAAAAAGATAAAAGCCAAAATCAAACTAGAGGAAAAATGAAATTGGTTAAAATGTTACGAACAGGAAAACCTTTAAAAATATTTTCTATAAGTAAAGAGGACTTAAAAGTATTTTCTAAAGAAGCTAAAACTTATGGAATTACATATTGTGCATTAAGAGATAAAAATAGTAAAGAAGAAAATGCTATGATAGATGTTATAGTAAAAGATGAGGATGCTTCAAGAATAAACAGAATAGTAGAAAAATTCAAACTTACAACTGTAGATATGGGAAAAGTAAAAACAGAAGTAACGAAAGCTGTTGAAAGTAGAGAAGAAAAAAGACAAGAGTTAGGAATACCAGAAAAATCTAAAGAACAACAATTAGAAGAAGTATTATCCGACAAACCAATACAAAAAGAACAAAATACAAATGAAAATTTCAATGTGGCAAAGACAGAAAAAAGCCCTCTGTCAAAGCCTTCCTCAAAGACTTCAAAGATGCAAGAAGGGGTTTCTAAAGGAGCAAAAAAACCTTCTGTAAAGAAAGAACTTGCAGAATTAAAAATAGAGGCAGAAAAATTAGATAATCAAAAGAGCAAGGAAAAGACAAAAACTAAAGCTAAGACAAATAAACAAAAGAAAAGTAAAACAAAAACAAAATCTAATAGATAGGAGGAGTGCAAATGGAAGAAACAAGAACTATTATTTTAGATAAGTATGATTATAAATTAATGCTAAATGCTTTAAATGAATTTAGAAATAATAAATTAGAGCAAAATATTGATACAGAAATAATTGATAAATTGATTATAAACTTATTAAATGCCCCTAAAAATAAGAAATTTTTATCATTGAACAAAAATACGAGAGGTAAATATACAGTTGAGGCAAGATGAGAAAAAGGTTGCAAAAATATTCTATGTAATTGGTATAATACCAACTATATGGATAGCTCTCCTTGTAGCACCTTATATAAATAATGGAATAATAGGAGTTTTAAAAAATAGTGGTAATATTTTTAGTAAACCTTTTAATATATCATTAACAGAGAATAGTATAAAAACTATTCTTATTTTTTTGCTAATTTATGTATTGGCAATTTTATTATATGAATCAACAAGAAAAAATTATAGAAGGAGAGAAGAAAATGGCTCAGCAAAGTGGGGCGATGCAAAAAAAATATATAAAAAATATAAGCAACCAAACAATTATAATAAAATATTAACAAAAAATGTTTCTATTGGATTGAATGGAAAAAAACATAAAAGAAATGTAAATGTATTAGTTATAGGAGGATCTGGAGCAGGAAAGACATTTAGTTATTGTAAACCAAATGTAATGCAATGTGCGACTTCCTATGTAGTGTTAGATCCTAAAGGAGAGATACTCCGTGATACAGGCTATCTATTAGAGAAAAATGGTTATGAAGTCAAAGTATTGGATTTAATAAATATGGAAAAATCCCATTGCTACAATCCATTTGTGTATTTAAAAGATGATAATGATGTTCAAAAGTTATCAACTAACTTGTTTAAGTCAACTACTCCCAAAGGAAGTACAACAAATGATCCTTTCTGGGATACTGCTGCTTCAATGTTATTACTAGCTTTAATATTTTATCTTAAATACGAAGCTCCACCAGAAGAACAAAATTTTACTATGGTTATGGAATTACTACGAGCAGGCGATGTAAAAGAAGATGATGACGATTATGTTAGTCCATTAGATATGCTTTTTAATAGATTAGAAACAAAGAATCCAGAACATATAGCACTAAAATATTATAGAAGTTATCATAGTGGCTCAGCAAAAACATTAAAATCAATACAAGTAACATTAGCTTCAAGATTAGAGAAGTTTAATTTAGAGAGCATGGCACAATTAACACAAACAGATGAATTAGATTTGCCATCATTAGGAGAAAAGAAAACAGCATTATTCGCGATAATACCAGATAGTGATACATCATTTAACTTTTTAGTTAGTATATTATATACACAACTATTTCAACAATTATTCTATATTGCTGATTATAAATACGGAGGAAGCCTACCAACTCATGTGCATTTTGTAATGGATGAATTTGCAAATGTGAGCTTGCCAGATGATTTTGATAAAGTATTAAGTGTTATGAGATCAAGAGAAGTTTCAGTTTCGATAATACTGCAAAATCTAGCACAATTAAAGGCACTTTTTGAAAAGCAATGGGAAAGCATTGTACGGAAATTGTGATGAATTTCTATACCTGGGTGGCAATGAGCAAAGTACACATAAGTATATAAGTGAACTTTTAGGGAAAGAAACAATAGATACAAATTCTTATGCTAGAAGTTATGGCTCTCATGGTAATTATTCAGAAAATGAACAAATTGCAGGTAGAGAGTTATTGACTCCAGATGAGGTAAGATTACTTGATAATAATTATGCTTTACTATTTATAAGAGGAGAAAGACCAATAAAAGATCTTAAATTTAATTTAAAGGAACATTTTAATAGTTCATATACACCTATTGGAAATAAGAATGTAAAACCATATATACACGGTGGAACAGAAAATGCAATAGGAACAATTACATTTGATATAGATGATATATCATTTGATAATGAAGTTTTTGATAATTTACAAATTGATAAAATTGATGTAGAAATATTATCAAATGAAGAAATAGAAAATATGTTTAAAAATAATGTAGAAATTAACAGTAATGTCAATTAACCCAGAGTATATTTTAAGTAAAAAATTAGAAATACTCTGGGCTTTTTTTATCCCTAAATGAAATATTATGTTAATTAGAAAGGACGGTAATTTTTATGAATAAACAAATAAAAAGTAAAGAAATAGGAAAAGGGAAAAAAATATTAAAAAATATTTTAAAAAGAAGTGCAATGATTGTGGGATGTGTGGTTGCATTAAGTGTAGCACAGCAACTTCATGTTTTTGCATCAGATGATCCACTAACTGTCATAAATAATTTATCTGATTTTATTTTTGGATTAATTAAAGCAGTTGGGATGATCATTTTAGGTTTTGGAGTTGTACAGATTGGTATGAGTTTGAAATCTCATGACCCAACACAAAGGGCGAATGGAATTATGACTTTGGCTGGAGGTATTGTAATTACTTTCTCTAAAGAAATAATAAGTTTAATTACAGGAAGTTAAAAAGTGGCAGATAAAATATCTGCCTAAAATTTATTTTAGTAGGAGGTTAGATGATGAAAAAATATCAAATTATTTATGCAGATCCCCCCTGGCAATATAAAGTTTGGTCAAAAAAAGGTAAAGGAAGAAGTGCAGAAAGTCATTATAAAACAATGAATATTGAAGATATTATAGATTTAAAAGATTTCATAGATAAAATCTCTGACAGAAATTGTATTTTATTTATATGGGTAACTTATCCTTGTTTAAAAGAAGGACTAAAAGTTATAGAAGAATGGGGATTTCAATATAAAACTTGTGGATTTACTTGGATAAAAAGAAACAAAAAAACTAATTCATGGTTTTGGGGTATGGGCTATTGGACTAGGGCAAATTCGGAAATGTGTTTAATTGGAACAAAAGGAAAAGTAAAAAGAATTAGTAGAAAAGTACACCAAATAATTGATACACCTATTGAAGAGCATAGCAAAAAACCTTCTATAGTAAGAGATAGGATCATAGAATTAGTTGGAGATTTACCCAGAATAGAACTTTTTGCACGAGAAAAGGTAGTAGGCTGGGATGCATGGGGAGATGAAATAATAAGCGATATAAATATAGAAGATTATAAGATAGGAGGTGCATAAATTTGAGTTGGATTGAAGGAAATTTGCAAAATGCACTAGATACATGGAATGGAAAGTTATCAGAAATATATAGTTTAGTTACACAAGATCCATCTAGTTTTAAGGGCGGAAATATATGGGAAGTAATTGTCAATATAAATGGAGCATTACAAGCAATAGGACTAGCATTGCTTGTTTTATTTTTTGTAATTGGAGTAGTAAAAACTTGTACAAATTTTTCGGAAATAAAAAGACCAGAACAAGCATTAAAATTATTCCTGAGATTCGCAATAGCAAAAGGAATTGTAACTTATGGCTTGGAGTTAATGCTTGCAGTTTTTAAAATTGTACAAGGAATAGTTACTACAATAATATCAAAAACTTCATTTCAGGCAAGTAGTATGACACTACCACAAGAAATTATAGATGCAGTAAATAATTGTGGTTTCTTTGAAAGCATACCTTTATGGGCTGTTACAATTTTAGGAGGATTATTTGTTACTGTACTATCTTTCATACTTATATTAACTGTATATGGAAGATTCTTTAAATTATATATGTACACTGCAATAGCACCTGTGCCTTTATCATCATTTGCAGGAGAAACAACTCAAAACATAGGTAAGAGCTTTTTGAAAAGTTATATAGCAGTATGTTTGGAAGGTGCAATTATTGTACTTGCTTGTATTATATTTTCAGCATTTGCAACATCTTCACCAGTAGTTGATGCAGGTGCAGAGGCTGTAAATATGGTATGGAAGTACATAGGAGAGATTATTTTTAATATGTTAGTTTTAGTGGGTACAATTAGACTGTCAGATAGAATTGTAAGAGAAATGATGGGAATATAGAAATGAAAGGAGCGATAATTATGAGTGTCGACTTTATACATACAGAAGAAAATGGAATTAAATATTTAGTGCATCCAGTAGGAAGTATATTTGAAGGTATAAAAATAAGAGAAAATCCAGATGATGCATTTACTAATGCAATAAAAAGAGGAATGAAAAATCCTGATGATTGGATGTATATGTATTCTAAAAATGGAAAAGATTACTTTAAACATAATGTAAGTAGATATTATAAATCTTATCCACAATTTGGAGTAATAGAAAAAATCAAGAATAAAATGCAAAGATAAATGGAGGGATGAGAAAATGAGTATAACACAGGATTATGAAAAAATAAGAATGCAATTAGGGAATAAAAAATATGAAGCCTTAGATGAATATATAAGAACTTTTGGAAAAGTACATGAATGGAATCAAGGAGTAAAAAATATTCGAAACATTGAAAACATTAAGGAATGGGAAGATAAAATGCTAGAACTGCATAAAAAATGTAAACCTATATTTATTGAAGATGTAGTTATGAATGAAACTGAATGGGATAAATTTGAAAAATGGTATGAAAACAATAAAGATAAGTTAAAACAAGTAAAATCAAAAACAAAAATAGAAGTAAGGAGGCAAGGTAGATGGAAGTAAAAATCAATAAAGACATAAGGGAATTTAGTGAAAATATATTTTTTGGACTGACTATGCGTCAGTTCATTTTTTCTTTATTAGCTTGTGTAATAGCATTAGCTTTATATTTTACATTAAAGCCTTTTTTAGGAATAGAAACTTTAAGTTGGGTATGTATTTTAGGAGCAGTACCTTTTGCTATTTTAGGTTTTGTAAAATACAACGGAATGACTGCCGAAAAATTTATTATAGCATTTATTAAATCAGAATTTATTTTACCTAAAAGATTAACTTTTAAAGCTAAAAACATTTATGCTGAAACCTTTAAACCTACAATAGAAAAAAATTTAAAGAAAGGTTTATTAAAACCACAACACAAACAAAGAGAAAAGAAAAATAAGAAGGCTAAAAAAATAAAGAAGGAGGTAAATTCAAATGCTGAAAACATTAAAAAAGATATTTAGATTAGATAAAGAAAAGTTTAAAGTACCAAAATGTGTGCAAGATATTATTCCAATTAAAGCTATATGGGAAGATGGCATATTTCTAGTAGGAAGGAACAAGTATTCAAAAAGTTACAAATTTTTAGATATTAATTATGCTGTTGCAAGTAAAGAAGATAAAGAAGCAATGTTTTTAAATTATTCATCGTTACTTAATTCTTTAGATACAGGAGCTACAACAAAAATTACAATAAATAATAGGAGAATAAATAAATTGGATTTTGAAAAAACAATCCTATTAAAAGATTTTAACAATGAATTAGATAAGTATAGACATGAATATAATCAGATGTTGGTAAATCAAGCAAAAAATGCAAATGAAATAGTACAAGAGAAAATAATAACTATTTCTGTATATAAAGATAGTGTAGAAGAGGCAAGAAATTACTTCACAAGAACAAGTGCTGAGTTAATGAATCATTTTAATACTTTAGGTTCAAAATTTATAGAATTAGATGCAAAAGAAAGATTAAGAATTGCACATGATTTTTATAGAACAGGAGAAGAAACATCTTTTCATTTTGAT
This sequence comes from uncultured Clostridium sp., assembly GCA_964596175.1. Lineage (GTDB taxonomy): Bacteria > Bacillota > Clostridia > TANB77 > CAG-508 > CAG-269. The sequence continues at coordinate 26,957 of CAZQTH010000015.1, forward strand.
ATACACGAAACTATGAAAAAAGGTCATGATTTTAAAGATTTCATCTGTCCTGATACTGTAGAAATAGAAAAAGACTATTTTATGATAGGCAATAGATATAGCAGAGCGTTCTTTCTAAAAGAATATGCTAGCTATATAAATGATGATATGATTTCTGAACTAACCGACCTAAATAAAAATATGATGTTATCAATAGATATAATTCCAATTCCAACAGATGAAGCAGTAAAAGAGGCTGAAAATAGGAGATTAGGAGTAGAAACTAATATTACAAATTGGCAAAGAAAACAAAATGCAAATAATAATTGGAGTAGCATCATACCCTATGATATGGAACAACAGAGAAATGATTCAAAAGAATTTTTGGATGATTTAACATTAAGAGATCAAAGAATGTTTTTGGCCGTAATAACTGTTATAATTACAGATGAAACAAAAGAAAAATTGGAGAGTGATACAGAAGCTTTAAAACAGATTGCAAGTAAAAATCTATGTCAGTTAGGAGTTTTAAAATTTCAACAATTAGATGGATTACAAACAACTTTACCCTTTGGAACTAGAAAAATAGATGCTTTACGAACTTTAACAACAGAAAGCTTGGCAGTATTCATGCCGTTCAAAGTGCAAGAAATTAGGCACGAGAATGGTATTTTTTATGGTCAAAATGCTATTAGTAAAAATATGATTATTGCAGATAGAAGGCAACTACTTAATGGCAATTCATTCATACTGGGAGTTAGTGGAAGTGGTAAATCTTTTGCAGGAAAACAGGAAATTACTTCTATTAGATTAAGAGATCCAAACGCAGATATAATCATAATAGATCCAGAGAGAGAATATGCACCATTAATTAAATCATTAGGTGGAGAAGTAATAAAAATTTCTGCTACAAGTAACAACCATATTAATGCAATGGATATGAATTCTGAATATGGAGATGGAGCAAATCCTGTTATATTAAAATCAGAGTTCATACTTTCTTTATGTGAGCAACTTATAGGTAGTGGTAATCTCGGACCAAAACAAAAAAGTATTATTGATAGATGTACGGCTAATGTTTATAGAGTATTTCAACAAGGTAACTATCAAGGAATACCACCAACATTGCAAGATTTTAGAGAACAACTTTTAAAACAACCTGAAGAAGAAGCAAAGGAAATAGCACTTGCTATTGAATTATTTACAAATGGCTCATTAAATACTTTTGCAATGAATACTAATGTAAATACTTCAAATAGTTTAATATGTTACGATATTTTAGATTTAGGAAAACAACTATTACCATTGGGGATGTTAGTTGTTTTAGATTCAATTTTAAATAGAATAACAGCAAATAGAACAAAAGGAAAAAATACATATATTTTCATAGATGAAATATATCTTTTATTTCAATATGAATATTCTGCAAATTTCTTATTTACACTTTGGAAAAGAGTAAGAAAGTATGGTGCTTTTGCTACAGGTATAACTCAAAATGTGGAAGATTTATTACAAAGTCATACAGCAAGAACAATGCTTGCAAACTCTGAATTTATTATAATGCTTAACCAAGCAAGCACGGATCGTGTTGAACTTGCAAAACTTCTTAATATTTCTGATTTACAAATGAGCTATATAACAAATGTAGGAGCAGGAGAAGGACTAATAAAAGTAGGCTCAGCTCTAGTTCCATTTTCTAATAGATTTCCGAAGAATACAGAATTATATGGATTAATGACAACAAGACCAGGAGAAAATCTAAATGAGTAAAAGATATAAAATTATTTTAATACTACTAATAGTAATAATTGCTATTAGTAGTTATTTTATTATTAAGGAATTTGTAGAAAACAAGAAAGAAATAGAATTATATGAGGATTTACAAGATATAGTTACAGGAGAAAATAATGAGGATACTAATTTTGATGAAGAACAAGAAAACTCAAGTGATAATTACAATCTGGAAAGTATAGCAGAAATAAATGCAGATATAGTTGGCTGGATAAAAATAGAAGGAACAAATATAGATTATCCAGTCATGCAAAATGGAAATTATTATCTTCACAGAAATATCTATAAAGAGTACTCAAGTCATGGAACACCATATTTAGCAGAATATTGTAATATTCAATATAGCGACAATTTGATAATTTATGGTCATAACATGAAAGATAATAGTATGTTTTCACAACTTGTAAATTATAAAAGTTATAATTTTTATAAAGATCATAGTTATATAAAATTTTATACAATAAAAGATGGAAAGACAGTAGAAAATACGTATGAAATAATTAGTGTATTTAAAACTGTCGTTTATTCTGATGAAGGTTTTAAATACTATAATTATACAACTTTCTATGATGAGGAAGAATTTAATTATTTTATAAAAAAATGTAATGAACTAGAGCTTTACAATATTGATACAGAGACAATTTATGGAGATAAATTTATAACTCTTTCTACTTGTGAGTACTCACAAAAAAATGGAAGAATGATAATTGTAGCTAAAAAAATATAAAAATCTGGAGGTGAAAAAATGCCAGAAATAAAAACAAAAAGTAAAAGGACAATAAAAACATTAGATAAAAAAGTAGTACAACTTCAAAAATTAAAGAACAATATAGTAGCAACAAAAGAAAAAACAAATGAATTTACAACAAACGAACAAAATGATACAGCAGAAAATTATGCAAGTACAAAAGTTCAAAATGATATTAATTACTTATCAAGGAAGGGAATAGAAAAAGGAAATGAATTAGGAAAAAAATCTTTACAAGAAACAAAACAAAACTTTATAAAAGGCAAGCAAAAAATAGAAACATTAAAAACTAGAATAAAAAGCAAAAATACAAAACAATTAAAAAATGTAATAGATAATTCTAAAAAGACTATAAAAGGTGTTTCTAAAAAAAGTATAAAAACTGCAAAGAATACAAAATTACTTACTAAGAAGGGAATAAAAACAACTGAAAGAGTTGCAAAGAATACGAAAAAGGTTGCTAAAGAAAGTGTAAAAATGACACAAAGAGTAGTAAGAGCTAGTAAAAAGGCAATACAAGCTACTGTGCAAGCTACTAAACTTACAATAAAGGCAGTTGTAGCAACAGTAAAAGCAATAATAGCCACAACAAAAGCAATAGTTGCAGCGATTGTTGCTGGTGGCTGGGTCGCAGTAGTTATTGTATTAATAATTGTGTTAATTGCTGGATTTGTAGCTTTAATATTTAATAGTGAAGGAGATGTAGACTATGATGAATCTCAAATGTCAAATACACAAATAGTAATAGTTGCTAAAGCACAAATAGGAAATGAAGGTGGAGAAAAATTTTGGAGTTGGTATGGTTTTGAAAGTCGTGTAGAATGGTGTGCTTGCTTTGTGTCTTGGTGTGCAAATGAGTGTGGATATATAGATAGTGGAATAATTCCTAAATTTTCTAGTTGTGAAGAGGGTATAAAATGGTTCAAAGAAAGAAAACAATGGAATGATAGAGGAGATAGTTATTATCCTATTGTAGGAGATATTATCTTTTTTGACTGGTATGATGAAAATGGAAATCAAGATGGCGTTAGTGATCATGTAGGAATAGTAACGAGAACAGATATAACTAATAGAACTATATATACAATAGAAGGAAATACGAATGATCAATGTGCAGAAAGAATGTATTCATTTGATAATGAACAAATAATGGGATATGGTAGTCCTAAATATGAATAAAAAAGATGATATTGTAAAATTGTAGAGGATGTCCAGAAATAGGAAATCTATTTCTGGATACCCTCATATAATTGGATTATTTAGTATCAAAAATAATGCAAATATTTTTTATTCAAGATATATGAAAAAGTTATAATACTCTAAACAATGTTTTTGGTACGTGTCCTCAAAAAAATTAAAAAAGTATAAGAAACACTTGCCGTTTTCATTCGTAAATGATATAATGTTTACGAATGAAAACGGCAAAGGAGAAATAGTGATGGATGATATACAAAAAGTAGAAAAGTTATTAAAAAAGAATAATGGAGTAATTGAAACATATCAAGTGGAGCAATTAGGAATTAACAATAAGGTTTTAACACGAATGATAGAAAAAGGATTAATAGAAAGAGTAGCAAGAGGAACATATATAGGTGCAGATACATTTGAAGATGAATACTTTATTACTCAAGCAATTTGTAAAAAAGGAATATTCTCTCATGAAACAGCTTTGTACTTTCATGATTTATGCGATAGAACACCTATAAGATATCAATTAACAATACCAAGTTACTATAATACAAAATTGTTAAAAAATAAAAACTATCAATTTTTTTATTTAAAAGAAGAATTATATGAAATAGGAATTGGAGAAATGAAAACACCTTATGGAAATAAAGTAAAAGTCTATGATTTGGAAAGAACATTATGTGACATTATAAGAAATAAAAAGAAAATTGAAATAGCTTTATTCACAGACGCAATGAAAAGATATGCTGATAGAAAAGATAGAAATCCTATTAAATTGCATAAATATGCAAAAATATTTAATATTGAAGATGAACTAAGAAAATATCTGGAGGTTTTGCTATGATAGCTAAAAATAGAGCACAATTAAAAGCATGGATAAAAAATATGTCAGCAAAAGTTGATGTAAATGAAAATATAATTTTACAAAACTATATGCTAGAGAGACTATTAGAAAGAATTTCTGTATCAAAATACAAATATAAATTTGTATTAAAAGGTGGAATGTTAATAACAGCTATAGTTGGAATAGATATGAGAAATACATTAGATATGGATGCAACAATAAAAGGTTTTAATTTAGAAAAAGATAATCTCGAAAATATTTTAGATGATATACTTAAGATAGATTTAGATGATGATGTAACCTTTGAATTTAAAGGGATAAAAGAAATAAGACAAGAAGATGAATATGGTGGATATAGAGTATCATTAGATGCAAGATTTGATAAGTTAGTTGTACCTATGAAATTAGATATAACAACAGGAGATGTTATTACTCCAAAGGAAATAAAATATAAATTTGATTTGATGTTTGAAAATCGTTATATAGAAATACTTGCTTATAATATGGAAACTGTAATAGCAGATAAATTTGAAACAATTATATCTAGAAATATTGATACTACAAGAGCAAGGGATTTTTATGATATTTATATATTATGGACTACTCAACAACAAAATTTTGATAAAGAATTACTAGGACAAGCTATTGTGAAGAAATTTGAGTATAGGGAATCTATTGATAAATTAAATAATATAGATGAAATAAAGGAAGTTATAAAAGATAGTGATGTTTTAAAAGAACATTGGAAGAATTATCAGAGCAAGTTTAGTTATGCAGAAGATATCAGTTATGAAGATACAATAAAAGTGTTGGAAGAGATAGTAAAGTTATTGAAAAATAATATATAAAAGGATGTTTTTAAATTATTTTAAGCTGTTTTTTTGTTCCAGAAAACATAAAAGTAGAGAGAAAAAATTAGGAGAAGTGGAAAAATTATATGAATAAGAAATATATTATAATT
>CAZQTH010000016.1:0-31453 GCA_964596175.1 uncultured Clostridium sp.
ATATAACTTTTTAATATTTTACAAATAGCAATAAAATTAAAATTCTAAATTAATGTCCAATATGGGATTTTTCTATTAAAACTGAATAAAAATAAAATTGAATAAATTTAGAATATGTATTGACATAATAAAAAAAGAACAGTATAATATATAAAATATGGTAGAAAGGATATTGATAAAAATGAAAAACTACAACGAAGTTATATATGGAAAGTTAATAATTATAAATGTTATTGCTATAATTTTGTTGTGTTTTATTATTTAAATTATGAAAGATAGATTACTTTTTGTGAGATATCTTTTTTTTATAATTTTTAAGGAGATACAATACATTAACGAAGGAGATAGATGATTATAACGATTTAGATATGATTAAAAATGCGGGAATTGGCATTGCTATTGGAAATTCAGAAAAAAAGTTAAGGAAGTAGCAGATTTTGTGACAGATACTAATATGGGGTAATGGTATTGCCAATTATATAAGAGAAAATATTTTAGGAAAGTAGGCTATACAATAAAATGAATTAATAATAATCATCAACTTCTAAATATTAAAGCAATAGATAATCTAAAAGAAGTAAAAGTAGAAGCTTATGGTGAAGATATATGAATTACAGTTGTTAAAAATATCAAAAAGAATATAAAAAAATCAATAATAAAAAAGGAGGAATTTTTATGGCAGAAATATTATCAGATATTTCAAGAACATTTAATGAATTTTTACTAATACCAAGATTAACAGATGAAAGGTGCATACCTAATAATGTATCACTAAAAACACCACTTGTGAAATTTAAAAAGGGAGAAGAACCAAAGTACTCAGCAAATATTCCAATGGTTTCAGCTATAATGCAATCCGTGTCTGGAGAAGAAATGGGCATAGCATTAGCTAGAGAGGGTGGACTAGCTTTTATATATGGCTCACAATCTATAGAATCTCAAGCCAAAATGGTATATCGTGTAAAAAAACATAAAGCAGGTTTTGTAGTAAGTGATTCAAACGTGAAAAGAGCTACACCACTAAAGGAAGTAATAGAATTAGTGAAACAAACCGGTCATTCAACTGTAATAGTAACAGACGATGGTACAGCTAATGGAAAATTTCTAGGAATAGTAACAGATAAAGATTATAGGATTTCTAGAGATGATATGGAAGCTCCAATAGATCAATTTATGACTCCAAAAGAAGAAACTATTTGTGGAAAAGAAGGAATTTCTTTGATAGAAGCAAATGATTTGATTTGGAAACATAAAAAAGCTTGTTTACCAGTATTGACAAAAGAGGGGAATTTAAAATATTTAGTATTTAGAAGAGATTATGAAGAAAGAAAAAATAATCCTAATTCATTACTAGATGAAAACAAAAGATATATAGTAGGTGCAGGAATAAACACAAGAGATCATGAAGAAAGAATACCAGCATTAGTAGAAGCAGGAGTAGACATATTATGTATGGATTCTTCTGATGGATATTCTATATGGCAAAAAAGAACAATTGACTTTGTAAGAAAGAAATATGGAGATACAGTAAAAATAGGAGCAGGAAATGTTGTAGACAAAGAAGGATTTAAATACTTGGTAGAAGCAGGGGCAGATTTTATAAAAGTAGGAATAGGAGGAGGTTCTATTTGTACAACACGAGAAGCAAAAGGAATAGGCAGAGGACAAGCAAGTGCACTTATAGATGTAGTTGAAGCTAGAGATGAGTATTTTAAGGAAACTGGTATATATATTCCTATATGTTCAGATGGAGGAATAGTACATGATCATCATATAACAATAGCATTAGCTTTAGGAGCAGATTTTGTAATGATGGGAAGATATTTTGCAAGATTTGACGAAAGCCCAACAAGAGTAATAAAAAAAGGAAATAACTTCGTAAAAGAGTATTGGGGAGAAGGTTCAAATAGGGCAAGGAATTGGCAAAGATATGATATGGGAGGAGATAAAAAGCTTTCCTTTGAAGAAGGAGTTGATTCTTACATACCATATGCAGGAAGGCTGAAAGATAACTTGGAAATTACTGTTTCCAAAATTAAATCAACAATGTGTAATTGTGGAGCTGTAACGATTCCTGAATTTCATAAAAAGGCTCGATTGACATTAGTTTCTGAAGTAAGTATTACAGAAGGAGGAGCCCATGATGTAATGCTAAAAGAAATTGATAAGCAATTATAAAAAATATAAAACAAGGAGAGAAATGATGAAGAAAAAATTAATTATTTTTGATGTTGATGGTACTATATGGGATAGTGAAAAGGATGTTTTTTTAGCATTTAATCATACTCTTAAGGAAAATGCGGGATTTGAAATTAATAAAGAAGAGTTTCAAAAACTGGCTGGACTTTCACTAGGTAATATGTTTGAAAGGGTGCTACCAGATGATAAGAAGCAGCTATCTGACCGATATGAAAAAAAGTATAAACAGTATTATATAGATGAAGGTCATTATACTGATGCAACAGATTTATTTGAAAATGTCAAAGAAACCGTAGATTATTTTAAAAATAAAGGATTTTTTATGGCAGTAGCTTCAAGTAAACCAAAAAGAATATTAGACAAAATGGTTAAACACTTTAATTTAGAAGGATTTAATTATGTTTTAGGAACAGAAGAAAGCAATTTTAAACATAAGCCAGATCCTGAAATTATAAACTATATTATTGACAATCTTAATGTTTCAAAAGAAGATTCTGTGATTGTTGGTGATAGCAAATCAGATATACTTGCTGGAAAAAATGCAGGAATAGATACTATTGCAGTTACATATGGATATGATAAACCAGAGAATCTTGTGAAATTAGAACCAACTTATGTGATTGATGAATTTAGTAAGTTATCTGAAATTATAGAATTAAATTATTAATTACAAAAGAGAAAGCGATATCTTAATGTATAAATGACATAAAGACAAAAGAGCTTTCTCTCTTTTAGGAGCTTTGATTATGAAAGAAAGTGAAAGATATTGTTTTTTAGCATTTGGAGAATTAGCTTTAGATGTAACTTACAAAGATAACTTATTTGTGAATGAAGTAGGTGGAGTGTCTGCATTTAATACTTTATATAATCTTTCAATATTTGGAGAAAAAGCATATGCAATAGGAGGCGTTGGAGCAGATGTAGATGGCGTTAAAGCTTTAGAATCTTTAAAGCATTCATTGGCAAATGTTGATTATATACAATTTTTAAATAAGCCAACTAATGTATTTTATATGTATAAGCTCCCAGAAGTGTCAGAAACAGAGAATTCAGTAGATATTGATAGATCTTATGTTAAATGGTCTAATAAGCTGTGTACTAAACTTCCAAAAGAATTTGAAAACAGAAATGTAATATTAATAGTAAGTAATTTTGAAAAAGTAACAAAAGCTTTTATTGAAGAAGCAAAAATAAAATGCAAAGATTGTAAAGTATCTTTAGATATTACAAATGCTAATATTTTTTCTGAGTTTTCAAATGGTTATATTTATGATTTTTTAAGGTTAGTAGATTTTATACAATGTAATGAGTCTACTAGTCAAGCTATTTTTTCAAAGTTAAATATAGATTCTCCAGAGGAGTTTTTTGCTAAAGTAATGCCACAAGTTCTTACAATAACAAAAGGAAGTAAAGGTGCAACTTTTTTATACAGAAGTAATGGACAATTAAACCATATAGATAAATACCCTAATAAAGTTGCACCAATACTAGATTCAACAGGAGCTGGAGATGCATTTCATGCAATGTTTTTAATGAGCTATCATAGAAAATTATTAAATAATTCTCCTCAATTAGATGAAGAATTCTTTAATAAAGCTTTTAAAGTAGCTAATGCACTATCTAGAAAAATTGTTCAAATTGAAGGAGCTAGAGGTAGTCCAAGTGAGTTACTAAACTATATGCTAAATGAAGTATTTTCACAAATAATTATAAATAGTAATGAACAAGAAAGATAGATAAGAAAGGAAATAATTTATGAGTTTTTCAATACCGTATAATGGAGATTTAAATCTTTTGAGGATATGCAAAGAAAAGAAAATTCCAATAAAAACTGTATATGGGAAGAGATTTCAAGATGTTATAGGAGGGGGGAGAGCTAGATATGACATAACAAACTATAGCAATGAAAATTTAAAAGAAGCGATAAGATTAACTCACGAACTTAATGCAGAGTTTAATTACTTGTTTAATGCTCCATGTTCAGCTAATACTGAGCTTAACAATCAAAAAGAAATAATAGAGGATATAACAGATTTAATAGAAAATTATCATATTGATATGGTAACTGTAGCAAATCCCCGTTTATTAAAATTATTAAAATTAAATTTCCCAAAGTTAAAATTTAGTATTTCAATTATTTCTAGAGTAGATAGTTTGGAAAAAGTGCTTGAGTATCAAAGAGCTGGAGTTAATGAAATTACTTTAGATTATAATATTTATAGAAACTTTGATGAACTAAAAAGGATAAAAAAAAATAGTTCTATAGAATTGCAATTATTAGTTAATGATGGATATTTATTTAATTGCCCTTGGGCAATATATCATTTTCAACTAGAAGGACATGATTCACAAAAGTCTTTTAATAATCCATTACAATATTTTAGTTATTGTAGGTTTAATTGCAAGCAAAAAGTTGCACGAGACTCATACGAATTAATTAGAGCAATGTGGATAAGACCTGAAGATTTACATTATTATGAAGAAATTGGATTTAACAAGTTTAAAATTATAGACAGATTAAAAGATACAAATTGGCTAATAAATGCTATTAATGCATATAACAATCGAAGTTATGAAGGAAATCTTTGTGATATATTATGTTCTTTTGATACTTTTGAAAAAGAGTTTATAAAAACACCTAAAATTTCGGAAAGAGATATATTGAATAATTCTGATATTCAAAACTTAAAGAAATTTTGGGATTTAAAACCTTACATAAATAATAAAAAACTAACTGACTTGGATTTTTTAAGTTTTTTTGTAAAAGAGCCTAAAGATTGTAGAAATAAAAAATGTTCTAACTGTAGATATTGTTATGAAATTGCAGATAAGTCTGTTGAAATTAATCAAGAAAATTCAAATAATGTGATAGACAATTTAAATTTTATTCAAGAAAAATTAATTGAAATTGTAAAAGAATAAGGTGATTAACTATGAATTATTATATAGATTTAATACCAACTAGAACTTTTTTAGCAAAAATAGAAAAAATAATTCCAAAAATAAAAAAAGATATTAGTATAGTTTTTAATATTTATATAAATCAATTACCATCTATGAATCCAAACGAACTTATATATAGTGATATTAAACAGTGTTCAAAATTAATTTTAGAAACTAGAAAAATAAATTGTAAAGTAAATATAATGTTCGATACCTATTGCCTTGGAAATAAAGAATTTACTGAAAAAGGCAAAAATACTTTAAAGATGTTAGATGAAATACTAAAATTAGATATTGACTTTATAACAGTTACCAATATTTTCTTTTTTAACTATTTAAAAAAGAAAAATAAAAAATACAAAATAATAATGTCTGAATATGCAGAAATAGGAAATGTACAAAAAGTTTGTCGTTATATAGAAGATTTAGGTTGTGATGCAATAAAAATTGATACAATGTTGTCTAAAGATTTGAAATGTATGGATTATATAAAAGATAATTTTGATACTAATTTAATACATATAGATACAAATAAATTGTATTATGATAATAATATACTTGAAGATGCTTTAAATAATAGCATAGCTCATTATATACAAGATGGACACTGGGAAGCAATAGAGCATGAGATAGAAGAATATAAAATTAATCAAAAGAAACTAAACAGTACAAGAGTATATTTTGAAGAGCAAGATTTTAAAAATTTAAGAAGTAAGGGGTATAATAATTTCTGGTATTATTACTGTGGCATACCTGAAAAAGACTATATAAAACAAATAGTAAACTTAGTTAATTTATAGAAATACTTTATGTAAATATTATCTTAAATATAACATAAAATAAGAAAAAATAGATATGCAAAATATAATAGAACTAGCCACAAATGAACAGAGATATCAAATGATAGAATGTAGCGGAAAAACTTATCATGCAAAAATAAGAGAGTCTGCCACTAAAATGGAAGCATGGAATGAATTTTTAAAAAAAACGGATGGATTAATTTACTGATAAAAGATTAATTCCTTACCAATATTTTAATATATATGTTAATTATCGAGCCTACAATACAATAAAAGGTATTATGGGCTTTTTCTTTTATTCTATGGTGTTTTTTAAATCATCATAAATGTAGGAATAAAATGAATATAAAACAGATTAATTTCTTTTTGAAAAAATTAATGTTTTATCAAAAAATACTTTTGTTGTAAATTTATCATATCAAGAGTATACATTAAACAATTCTCTTTATACTTCTTTAATATTTTATATTATAACGAATGTGGTCTTGAACTTGTCTTGGAGTTCTATTATATCTTTTTGCTACTAAATAATATAAATTGTTTAAATTTAGGAGTAAATCTTCGTTTTTAATTATGAGTTCAATAGAATAAAATAAATATTTATAGCCATTTAATTCTGTATCAGATACTCATAAAAAAGTTAAGAGTATAACATATAATTTTAGCATACCAAATTAATAAATATAAATTTGAGCAATTTTTAGAATAGTGGGATTTATCCCATAAAAAAATACTTCCTTTTTGAACTACGGGTGGTCTTGGGAAGGAGGAGAAGAGTAGATGTGGACTTATAATAAAATGTTACAATATCCAATAAATATAAAATGTACAGATCCAAAACTTGCTAAAGTAATTATTTCTCAATATGGAGGTCCTGATGGTGAACTTGCAGCTTCACTTAGATATTTATCACAAAGATTTGGTATGCCAGATCAAAAAGCTAAAGCAACGTTAAATGATATAGGAACTGAAGAACTAGCACACCTTGAGATGGTAGGAACTATAGTACACCTATTAACTAAAAATGCTTCGATTGAAGAAATAGAAAAAGCAGGATTAGGTGCATATTATACAGATCATGGTGTAGATGTATATCCACAAGCAGCAGCAGGATATCCATTTAGTGCTTCAGTACTTGCTTGTAAAGGAGATCCAATAGCAAATTTACAAGAAGATCTCGCTGCAGAACAAAAAGCACGTGCAACTTATGAAAAATTAATAGATTTATGTAGAGACAATCCAGATGTATTAGATCCATTAAGATATTTAAGAGAAAGAGAAATAGTACACTTCCAAAGATTTGGAGAAGCATTAAGAGGTGTTCAAGATAAACTTGCAGAAAAAAAATATTATATGAATAATAATAATTGTAATTAAACAAGAAACTCCTGTATTTCTGTATAGGAGTTTTATTGTTTTTATATAACTTTTTAATATTTTACAAATAGCAATAAAATTAAAATTCTAAATTAATGCCAAATATGGGATTTTTTCTATTAGAATGTTGAACAATAGATAATCTTATGATATCATAAGACAAAATTAAATAGGAAGAAGGATGTTGAAATGGAAAATTATAATAAAAATTATTCAAGGGCAGTAATAATTATTATGTTTATAATATTATTATTGGTAATACTTACAGGATTATCTTATTACAGAGATGTAGAAATAGTAACAAATATTTGCTTGAGTTTTTTAATAGCATGTACAACGGGTGTTGTAATTGAAATTATTAGTGGAGCAAAAGAAAACGATTCTAGAGATGTTGTCAATTACAAAAAAGAATTAGAAGAAATTAAATATAAAATACTTAAATTAAAAAAAGGAATAAATAATCTATCAAGGAACTATAAAAGATATAGTTTTTATAATATAGCAGATAAATTAATGGAAGATGCAAGTAAATTAAATGAACAAATAAATTATTTATATGAAAATGAACCTAAGAAGAGTTTAATTAAAAAGTTTCTATATAGCCAGGAAATAAACTTAGAACACAAAATTACTAGTATAGAAGAGATAAAAGAAGATATAGTAAATATGTCAGATAGAAGAAGTATATTAAAGAAAATATCTCGTTATAATTATGGATTAGATAGATTGTTATATAATGTAAATAGAGAATTGGGAATAAAGTAGGGAGATTATGAAATTAAATATAGAGAAAGAATTATTTGAATTACAAGACAAAAAATATCAAGAATTCCAAAAAGGATTATGTCCAGGAACAGATAATATAATAGGAATCAGAATACCTCTCTTAAGAAGTTATGCAAAAAAATTATTAAAAAATTATAATTTAAGTGAATTAATGGAAAATATTAATGATAATTATCAAGAAGAAATAATGCTTCAAGGAATGTTAATAGGTGGAGTGAAAGAAGATTTTTCAGTACTTATTAAATATATAGAACAATTTATCCCTAAAATTAATAATTGGGCCGTTTGTGATACTTTTTGTACAAGCCTAAAAATAACTAAAAAATATAAAAAAGAAATGTGGGACTTTATACAAAAATATATAAAATCAAAAAAAGAATTCGAGGTAAGATTTGCTGTTGTTATGATACTTGTTTATTTTATAGATGAGGAACATTTAGAAGAGGATTTTAAAATGTTTAATGAAGTAAAAATAGAAAAGTATTATGTGCAAATGGCAGTGGCATGGGCTGTATCTGTTTGCCTAGTCAAATATTATAAAGAAACAGTTAGATATTTAGAAGAAAAATCAAAATTAGATAATTTTACATATAACAAGTCAATACAAAAAGCGATAGAATCATATAGAATTACTAAAGAGCAAAAAAGTTTTTTAAAAAAAATGAAAAAATAAATATTAATTTTTTATAAAAATGGTTTATTGAAATAATAAATTGTGATATAGTGTTATAGTATAAAAATATCAATAAGGGGAGAAAAAATACATGGGAAAAGGAAAAAGAATAATGGTAAAAAAACCTAAGAAAAATAAAACAATATTAAATGGAGAAATAGAACAAAAGAAAAAAATAATCAAAATAACATTATTTACAATTGTAGCATTATTAGTTATTTTTACTATTGCTATGATTGCTAATAATTATATTATTTTAGATAATAATGAAAATACTAATTTAATTATTAATAATACAAATGTAACGTCTAATTTAAAAAATGAAATTATAATAGAAGATGATATTATTTATTTATCAGAATCTGACATTTCAAACTTTTTTGACAAATACATATATTATGATGAGGAAATAGACAAAATAATTACAACATATGATAAAAAAATTGCTGAAATAGGTTTTGATGAAAATATTATAAATATAAATGGTTCTGATAAGCAAATTTATGCTTGTGCAATTGAAAGAGATGGAGAAATTTATCTACCAATTTCTGAAATGACAGATGTGTATAATATAGAAATTCAAAATATTACTGAAACTAATATAATTACAATAGATTCTTTGGACAGAGAACAGAAGAGGGCTATTGTAAATAAAGATGTTTCTGTAAAATCTTCTACAAATTTTATATCTAGAACTGTAGATAGGATAAGTGAAGGAGATGCTGTTATAGTTATCTCAAATGATGGAAAATATGCTAGAATTAGAACAGCAAATGGTAAACTTGGAGTAATAAAATCGAGTAGATTAGAAAATGAATTTACAATAAGAGAAGATATGGATGAGGAAAAACAAATAGAAGGAAAAATAAATCTTGTTTGGGATTATTATTCTGAGTATGCATCTGCTCCTGATAGAAGTGGAACTACAATGGATGGAGTAAATGTTGTATCACCATCATTTTTCTACTTAGATACTGATGGAACTCTTGAAGAAAATGTGGGTGACGAAGGAGAAGCTTATGTTGAATGGGCACATAATAATGGGTATAGAGTATGGGCGATGATATCAAACTCATATGCTGCAAATGAGAGCTTAGATATAACCTCTAGTATAATGAATAGCTATGAAAACAGAAAGGAATTAATTGAGTCTATTGTAGAAAAATGTATAGAATATAATTTAGATGGAATAAACATAGATTTTGAAAATATGTATGCAGAAGATATAGATATGTATTCAAGATTTATAATAGAACTTACACCAAGACTAAAAGAAATAGGAATGGTTGTATCAGTTGATGTAACAGCACCAGATGGAGGAGAAACTTGGTCATTATGTTTCGATAGAAATGTTATAGGAGATGTAGCAGATTATATTATATTTATGGCATATGACCAAAATGGAAGTTCAAGTACAGAACCAGGAACAACTGCAGGATATAATTGGATTCAATTAAATTTAATAAAATTCTTACAAACTGAAGAAATAGAGTCTGAAAAGTTAATACTAGGAATTCCTTTTTATACAAGAGTATGGGTTACAGATTCTTCTGGAGAAATAGTTAATAGGAGGACTGTTTACATGAGAAATATAGACAATATTATACCAGAAGGAACAGAGATAACATGGGATGATGAGTTAAAACAAAATTATGCTCAATATACAGATGGAGAAAATACGGTACAAATATGGATTGAAGATTTAGATTCACTGAAAGCCAAAGTATCATTAGTTAAAGAGAATAATTTAGCAGGTGTAGCTTCATGGAGAAAAGACATGGAATCAGATGACGTTTGGGAAATGTTAAGTACTGAATTAGCTGAATAAAAAATGAAAAAACTAAGAAATTGCTTGACAATTAAGGGGTTTGATATATATAATACTATAAAAGTACTTTGGAGGTAATTTTGACAGATGCAAAAAGAAGATGTATTCTTTACTACTAATAAATATAATAACTTAACAGATGAACAAATAATAGAAAAAATACATGAAGGAGACGAAGAGGCTTTAACATATATTTTAGAGAAATATAAGGAACTTGTAAATATAAAAGTAAGCAAATACTTTATAGTGGGAGCCGAAAAAGAAGATACTGTTCAGGAAGGAATGATAGGATTATTCAAGGCTATTAAGAGTTTTGACAAAAATAAACAAAATTCTTTTAAATCTTTTGCTAATATATGTATAGAAAGACAATTAATAACTGCAATAAAAAGTTCTAACAGACAAAAACATATGCCTCTTAATTCTTATTTGTCATTAAATACCGCTGCTTATGACAATAATGAAGAAGATAGTGTAGAATTATTAGAAAGATTTAATAGTAATACTATCGAAGATCCATTAGATACTATAATGAAACAAGAATATTATAAAGAAGTAGAAGATGCTGTAAATAAAAATTTAAGTAAATTTGAAAAACAAGTTCTTGATAGATTTTTAAAAGGGGAAAGTTATGTGAAAATAGCAGAAAGACTAGATTCGCCAGTGAAGTCAGTTGATAATGCAATTCAAAGAATAAGAAAAAAAGCAATAAAAAATATTACAACTAATAAAAACCAGTAAATCTGGTTTTTATTTTTTATGGACAAATAAAAAATAAAATGTTATACTTTAAAAGTTATAAGAAAAATAAAAACAATAGAGGAGGAATCATTGGTGTTTGATGTTGAAAATACAGATAATAGTGTAAAAATAAAAGTTATTGGTGTAGGTGGTGGAGGAAATAATTCAGCTATACACATAATAAATGAGAATGTTAAAAATATAGAGACTTATTTAGTTAACACAGAAATGGGGATTTTAGGAAGAACGAATTATAGAAATATAGTACAAATAGGAAAAGAAACAACAAAAGGACTTGGAGCTGGTGCCAATGAAGTTGTTGGAGAAAATGCAGCAAGAGAAAGCAAAGAAAAAATAGAAAAAATCTTACAAAATACAGATATGTTATTTATAACTGCTGGTATGGGAGGTGGCACTGGAACAGGGGCTGCACCTGTAATAGCAGAAATTGCAAAAGAAAAAGATATTTTAACTATTGGAGTAGTTACAAAACCTTTTATGTTTGAAGGAAAGTTAAGACGAAAAAGAGCAGAACAAGGTATTGAAAGACTAAAACAACATGTTAATGCTTTAATTGTAATATTAAATGATAATTTATTAAGTGTATCAAATAAAAATACACCATTGAAAGAAGCTTTTATACTTGCAGATGAAGTTGTAAAACAAGGTATACAAAGCATAACAGATTTAATTACAACAGTGGGTGAAATAAATCTTGATTTTGCTGACATAAAAACTATATTAGGTTACAAAGGAAATGCTTACATGGGTATAGGAAAAGCTGGAGGAGAAGAAAGGGTTAAAGAAGCTATAAAACATGCAATAGAAAATCCACTAACAGAAAATAAAATAGATAATGCCAAAGGTGTAATATTTAATGTTACTGGTGGAAAAGATCTAAGTTTAACAGAAATAGATAGTGCAATAAAAGTGATTAATGATAAAGTAGACGATGAAGCAAATATTATATTTGGTACAGTAATAGATAAAAATTTAGATGATGAAGTTGTTGTAACAGTAATTGCAACTGGAGTTGAACAAAAATAAAAACATTCTAAAAAAGAATGTTCTTTGGGGCTTCCAGTGGGAATCGAACCCACGACCTCAGCCTTACCACGGCTGTGCTCTACCTACTGAGCTATAGAAGCATATGGAAAATTATACAATAATAAAATAAAAAAGTAAATAATTTCTCTTGACTTTTTGTAAAAAAAATATTAAACTATTATCATAAGAAAAAACAAGTAAGAGACGAGTAAAATAGAAATTACTTTCAGAGAGAATTAGTCATAGGCTGAAAACTAATTTAAGAAAACCTATTTGAAAACTACCTCTTCATGTTTCTAGCGAATAAACTAGACGTTTAAGATACGTTATAATCTTTGAATTAAGTAAAAAATAGGATGGAACCGTGTATTTGCACTCCTATGGATATTAAAGTCCATGGGAGTTTTTTGATGGACTAATTGTTCAGAAAAAAACGTCCCTAAAGGACATAAGGAGGTTTTTTATGATTAAAATTACTTTGAAAGACGGATCTATTTTAGAGGTCGAAAGAGGGAGCACAATTTTAGATGTTGCTAAAAAAATCAGTGAAGGTTTAGCAAGAAATATGACTTGTGGAGAAGTAAATGGAGAAGTTAAAGACTTAAGATATGAATTACAAGAAGACTGTTCTTTAGTAATCCATACATTTAGTGATGAGGATTTAGAAGGAAAAAAAGCCTATTGGCATACAACATCTCATATAATGGCACAAGCAGTAAAGAGATTATTTCCAGATGTAAAACTTGCAATTGGACCTGCAATTGAAAATGGTTTTTATTATGATTTTGATGTAGAAAAACCGTTTACTGATGAAGATAAAGCAAATATTGAACAAGAAATGAAAAAAATTATAAAAGAAAATTTAAGCATTGAAAGATTTTCTTTACCTAAAAAAGAAGCATTAGAATTAATGAAAAATGAACCATTTAAGCAAGAATTAATAAATGATTTAGAAGATAGCGAAGAAATCAGTTTCTACAAACAAGGTGATTTTACAGACCTTTGTGCAGGACCACATTTAATAAGTACAGGTAAAGTTAAAGCTATTAAAATATTATCTTCTTCAGGTGCATACTGGAGAGGTGATGAAAAGAATAAAATGCTTCAAAGAATTTATGCTATATCTTTTCCTAAAACAAGTATGTTAGAAGAATATTTACAATTCCTAGAGGAAGCAAAACAAAGAGATCATAGAAGATTAGGAAAAGACTTAGAAATATTTATGACTCATAAATTAGTTGGAGCTGCACTTCCTTTGTATTTACCAAATGGTGCTACTTTAAGAATGATTTTAGAAAGATATATCCAAGATAAAGAAATATCTTTAGGATATGAGCATGTATATACTCCTTCACTTGCAAATGTTGAGTTGTATAAAGTAAGTGGACATTGGGATCATTATAAAGAAGATATGTTCCCAGCAATGAAAATGGATAATGAAGAATTAGTTTTAAGACCAATGAATTGTCCACACCATATGTTAATATACAAAAGTAAAATGCGTTCATATCGTGATTTACCAATTAGAATTGGTGAGCTTGCACATGATTTTAGATATGAATCAAGTGGAAGTGTAGTAGGTCTAGAAAGAGTTCGTGAAATGTGTCAAAATGATGCACACCTTTTTGTAAGACCAGACCAAATTAGACAAGAAGTTGGAAATATCCTAAATTTAATAAAAGAAGTTTATCAAAAGGATTTTAACTTTCCAGCATCTAGTTTTAAATATAGATTATCTTTAAGAGATAAAAATAACAAAGAAAAATATATTGATAATGATGAGATGTGGGAAACAGCAGAAAATCAATTAAGAGAAATCTTAAAAGAGTTAAATATTGACTTCTATGAAGCAGAAGGAGAAGCAGCATTTTATGGACCTAAGATTGATATTCAAATAAGAACAGCTCTAAATCATGATGTAACAATACCAACTTGTCAATTAGATTTTGCTTTACCTGAAAGATTTGAACTAGAATATATTGGAGAAGATGGAAAAGCACATAAACCAGTTGTTATTCATAGAGCTATACTTGGTACTTCTGATAGATTTATTGCATTCTTATTAGAAGAAACAAAAGGAAATTTACCATTATGGCTTGTACCAACACAAGTTAAAATTTTACCAATTACTGACAATCAAATAGACTATTGTGAAAAATTAAAAGAAGAGCTTGAAAAAGAAGGAATTAGAATAGAAGTAGATAACAGAAACGAAAAGATAGGTTATAAAATACGTGAAGCACAACTTCATAAAATACCATATATGCTAATTATAGGACAAAAAGAAGTAGATGAAAAATTAGTTGCTATACGTTCTAGAAGTGATGGAGATATAGGAACGATGAATTTAGAAGATTTTAAAAATAAAATTTTAAAAGAAATTAAAGATAAAAAATAAATAGGAGAGGTTAGAAGATGAAATTAGGAATTGTAGGACTTCCAAATGTAGGAAAGAGTACATTATTTAACAGTATTACAAAAGCGGGTGCAGAATGTGCAAATTATCCATTTTGCACAATAGAGCCAAATGTAGGTATTGTTCCTGTACCAGATGAAAGATTAGATACTTTAGCTAAAATGTATAATCCAGAGAAAGTAACTCATGCTGTAATAGAATTTGTAGATATTGCTGGATTAGTTAAAGGAGCAAGTAAGGGAGAAGGTCTTGGTAACAAATTCTTATCACATATACGTGAGACTGATGCTATTTGTGAAGTTGTTAGATGTTTCAGTAATAGTAATATTGTTCATGTAGATGGGAGTATAGATCCTATTCGTGATATTGAGACTATTAATTTAGAATTGATTTTCGCAGATATAGAAACTGTAAATAAAAGATTAGATAAAGCAAGAAAAAATTTAAAAGCAAGTAAAAGTTACCAAGAAGAAATTGACTTACTAGAAAGGATTAAAGAAAATCTAGAAAATGGAATTTCTGCAAGAACATTAGATTTTAATAAAGATGAAGAGAAATTAGTTAAAGATATGTTTTTATTAACAACAAAACCTATTCTTTATATTGCAAATGTTTCTGAAGAACAATTAGAAAATGCAGAAAATGATGAAATGGTTTTAAAAGTAATAGAATATGCAAAAAAAGAAAATGCAGAAGTAATACCTTTATGTGTTAAAATAGAAGAAGAATTATCAAGTTTAGATGATGATGATAAAAAAGAAATGTTAGAAGCTTTAGGCTTAGATGAATCAGGACTTGATAAAGTTATAAAAAAATCATATAACTTATTAGGATTGATGTCTTTCTTAACAGCTGGAGAACCAGAAGTAAGAGCTTGGACAATAAAAAAAGGAACTAAAGCTCCTCAGGCTGCTGGAAAGATACATTCAGATATAGAAAGAGGGTTTATTAAAGCAGAAGTCATATCATTTGAAGAATTAGTAAAATGTGGTAATATGGTTACTGCTAAAGAAAAAGGGTTAGTCCGTCAAGAGGGGAAAGACTATATTATGCAAGATGGAGACATAGTTTTGTTTAAATTTAATGTATAGTTTGTAATAATTTTGTAATATAAATGTAAAATAAAAACAGTAAAAAACTATTGACGAAATATATTTTTAAGTATAAAATAAAAAGCGAAGAATGAAAGAGAAAGTTTAATTATTATTTTTTACAATTAACTTGAAATATATTTTGAAAAATGGTATAATAATTAGTGATTGTATAAATAATAATAAAAAATCTAAAAGTAGAGGAGAAAATCAATATGAAGAAAACAAGTTTATTAAAAGTATTTTTAAGTTTAGTTTTAAGTGTGATGATAATTTTTATAGCTACATCAGTTAATGCAGAAGATGGATTTAATGATATTACAGAACAATTACTAAGTGGTAATTCTTCTAGCAGTTCAACTAATACTGATAATTCTAGTAGTACAAATAGTACAAATACTACAAATACTACAAATACAAATAGTTCTTCATTAAATAATATTACAAATACTAACACGTCATCAAATAATACAAATAATTCAAGTGTTTATAATAGTACAAGTTTACCAGATACAGGAATAGGAGACACTCTTCCAATAGCAGCTTTAGTACTTATATTTGGTATATCAGCTGTATATGCTTATAAGAAAATTAAAGATTATAAAAATATTTAATTAATAATATATTGAAATAAAAAAGAGTAGAAAAGTCTGCTCTTTTTTTTATGGTTGTTTATTGTGAACTTTTTTGTACTGCTTTAATAATATATCTATTATTGTTTAAATTATTACATGTAATTAGAGTTAAATTCTTTTGATTTTTATTATAATCAAGGATAGGAGATAAGTCATCTTCTTTAACTTCATAATTTTCAGTAACAAAATATGTGTATTTTTCACCTGCATTGTCATAAATATATATTTCGTCATCTAATTGTAATAAATTTATTTTACTAAAAAACATATCATTATTATAATTATGTCCTGCTATACAAATATTAGTATTATCTTTTAATGTACCACCATAAAATTTACATGGAGAAATTTTTAAATTATCTTCAGTCAAATTAGAAAAAATTGTATAATAAATGTTGATTTTTGGTATTTCTATAATTCCAAAAATGTTACTTTCTGTTGATTCTTGATTTTCTTTTTCTTCTATATCAGAGTATAATCTATAAATATTATAATTACCAATTAAATTTTTAGAAATTTTCTCATTATTTTTTAAAGAGTAAATATAAAAAATACAACAGAAAACTGATATGATAATAATTGTGATAGATATAGAAAATTGAATTTTAAAAACTTTTTTAAAAGGTTTTTCTTGTTTTTGATTACTATTATTTAATTTATTGTTTTCTTTTAAATTCGTACTTAATATCTGGTTCATAATTTTATTTTATCTTAAAACAAAAAAAATATTATGAAAAACTTGTCAATTTTTAGAAATTTTGTTATTATTACTTAAGTAAAAAGGAGATAATAATGAAAGAAACTAAAGAAAGAAAAATGATAAGACACAAAAAGAAAAATGTTAGAATGTTTCCTATATATAAGACTATTTCTTGGGATTTATTATTTTATTTTCCTATTATATTCTTATTTTTGACACAAATAAAGGGATTTTCTGCATCACAAGTATTATTTGCAGATGCATTTTATACTTTAGCTAATACATTTTGGCAATTACCTGTAACAAGCTTAATTGACAGAATAGGGAAAAAGAATTGTCTAATTATAGGAAATATATTATATAGTGCAAGTATTTTAGCGATGATTTTTTTACAAAATTATTATGAATTATTACTAATACTATTTATATATGCACTAGGATATTCAATAAAGGGAATATGTGAATCAAATATACTTTATGATTCTCTACCTATAAGTAAAAAAAGAGGAAAAGTATTTGCCACAATAGATGGAAAATCTTCATCATATTTCTATTTATTTGATGCAATATCATCTGTAATTGCAGGTTTTACTTTTGAAATAAATGGATATATTCCGATGGTATTATGTTTTATTTGTTGCATAATATCAACTGTTATTTCATTTAAATTTAGACACACAGCAATTGTAGAAGATAAAGTAAAACAAGTTTCATTAAAAGAATATATTGGGCAAATAAAAGATTCAATGAAATTTTCTTTTAAATCTAATAGAGTTAGGTTATTAATTTTATCAAATGCATTATTTTTAGGATTAGTAATGGGAATTGTAAATTTAAGAAGTAGTATGCTAAGTGAAATGCAAGTTCCAGAGTCGTATTTTGGAATTATATTTGCTATTTTACAATTTTCGGCTGCAATAACAGCAAGATATAGTGAACAAATACATAAAATATTTAGAAATAAGACAATTGCAGTATTAACTATACCTACAGCTGTTTCTTGTATATTAATTGGATTTATAGGAAAAGATACACTATCTACATCATCATTAATATTAATAGTCTTACTATTTTTAATACAATATGCGGCAAAAGGACCATATAGAGCATTACTTGCACGTTATTTAAACAATTTTACAAACAGAAAAATAAGACCGAAGTTAACAGCATTAAGAAATTTATCTTCAAATTTGTTAACCGCATTAGTATCACTAATTTGTGCTATATTACTAGAAATTACAACAACAGCAAATACATTTATAATAATTGGTTGTCTTTCGACGATTTCAGCAGTTTTATTAGTAGATTATATGAAAGGAAGAGTAGGGTTAAAGCCATCACAGTATAGTGAAGAAGATTTAAAATATAGTCTTTATAGGCCAGAAAAAAAGCCTAAGCAAAATTAGGCTTTTTTTGTTTTGCATAAACTTTAGGAGTTACTTCAAATTTAATTTTAAAACATCTAAAATCAAATAATTCGTCTTCTTCTAAACAATCTAGGTAAATATCCAATTCTTCTAAATTTCTACAAGCTGCGATTATAATAGGGTTTAGTTTGTATTGGAACATAAGTTCAAAAGCTAAATCTAAAGCTTTTATAATAGAATTGTTTTCTTTATGAAGAACTAAGTTTATAGTTTCTCTAAATCTAGAACTTATAGAATGTTTAAATATGTTTAAAGGTAAAATATATTCCTTATTTATTACATCTTGAATAGATAGATATTTATCCTTATTCTCATTATAAGTTTTTTCTACATCGGCATATTTATATGGCAAATATGCTTTTTGATCTTTTTCAGAAACAATTAAAGTATCATTATCCATTTTATTCTCCCAATAAAATTTATTATAAATTTATTATAAATTTATTATAACTATAAAATACATCCAAGTAAACAAAAATAATATTACATTTTTATTACATATTGAAAACCTTTTTATCATATGGTATATTTAATATAGTTTAAACATAAGAGAAAGGAAAAAGAAAGTGTACAAACTTAGTGATTTTGAAAAGTCAAGTAAAAATTTATATAGATTAGGTAAAATACTTAGTATTATAATTTGTATAATTATATTATTTTTAATAGTATTTAATATAACATTAATTATAGAATCATATATATATCCAAATGAATTACCTAGCTTTCTAGGAATCAAAAGTCTCATTATAGTTTCTGAAAGTATGGAGCCATCTATTATGACAAATGATGTTATATTTATAGTAAACACATCTAGAGATGATTTAGAAGTTGGAGACATTATATCTTTTAAAATAGGTAATTACATAAATACACATAGAATTGTAAGAATAGAAGAAGAAAATGGTGAAGAAGTATATATAACGAAGGGTGATAATAACGATACAGAAGATGGAGGGTATGTTGAATTTGAAGATATAGAGGGAAAGTACTTATTTAAACTGTCTGGTTTTGGAAGAATAGCAGAAATTTTAAAAAATAAAACAACTTTAATAATTCTTTTAGTGATACTAATAATAATATCTTATTATGAAATAAGAATTTCAAAAAGAAAATTAAAAAGAAAAGAAGAAAGATTTGAATATAATAAAAATTTATTAAAAGAAAATAAAAAATATAAAAACAAGGAGATGTAATTTTGTATAAAATAATTTTTATAGATATAGATGGAACTTTAAAAAATGATTTAGGAGAAATATCAAATAGGACAAAACAAGCAATAAAACAGACTGTAGATTCTGGAATAATAGTAATTATATGTTCTGGAAGACCAATTAAAAGTGCTGTTGAAACAAGTAAAGCATGTTGTGCAAGTGAATTCGTGATTACTTCAAACGGCGGATATGGATATAATTATAGAGAAAATAAATGTGTTTTTAAAAACCCAATGGAAAAAGAATCTTGTATAAAAATATATAATTTAGCAAAGGAAAAAGATATTAATTTCATAATGAATACAGAAAAGGGAAGATATATATTAAAGCCAACTTATAATGAATATGATACTTTATTAAATGAACCAATTGAGAACTTTTTAGAAAAAATTGAAGTAATGCAATGTCTATTGCAAGATAGTAGCTTTGAAAAAATTAGAGATTTAAAGCCTTATATAGATAAAATAGAAAATGTGGGTATAAAAAATCAATCAAAAAGCTTGACCAATCCAAAAATTAAACCAAAGGAAGTTACATATTATGACATAGCAGATGAGAAGACATCAAAAGGATATGGAGTAAAAAAAATGTGCGAAGCTTTAAAAATTGATTTAAAAGATGCAATATCAATTGGAGACGATTATAATGATGTTACGATGTTTGAAGTAACTGGATTAAGTGTAGTAATGGGAAATGCAAATGATGAAGTGAAATCTAAAGCAAAATATGAAACACTTACAAATAATGAAAATGGAGTAGCAATATTTTTAGAAAATTTAATTAATAATAGGAGGCATTAATATGTTAAATGATATTAAAGTTTTATGTCATAGTTCTATTAAATTTGAAAAAGAACAAGTTTTGTATTTTGACCCTTTCAAAATACATGAAAATTATAATGATGCAGATATTATATTTATAACACATTCTCATTATGATCATTTTTCAGAAGAAGATATTTTAAAGGTAAAAAAAGAAAATACAAAAATAGTTATTCCAAATGATTTATATGATAGAACTTTAGAATTAGGATTTGTTGAAAGTGATATTTTAATAGTTAATCCAAATGAGGAATATGAAATAGATAATATTAAATTTAAAACAATACCAGCATATAATGTAAACAAAAACTTTCATCCAAAAGCAAACAGATGGATAGGGTATTTAATTAATTTAAATAATATTGTTTATTATATAGCAGGAGATACAGATATAACAGATGAAAATAGAAAAGTCAAATGTGATTTAGCATTTGTTCCAATAGGGGGAACATATACAATGACAGCAAAAGAAGCAGCAAGTTTAGTAAATGAAATTAATCCTAAAATTACTGTTCCCATACATTATGGTTTAATAGTCGGAAACAAAGATGATGAAAAAGTATTTAAAGAAAATTTAAATTCTAATATACAGTGTGAAATATTAATCAAATAATTATTTAGTTGCTTCTCTCAATTCTAAATAACTAACTGTGAAATTAAATATCTCACTTACATATATAGAAATAATAAGTCCAGTTATACCAAGTTCTGGTAGTAAAAAATATAATAAACTAATTGTAATGACAAGGTCTGCTATATTACATAGCATGACCTTAAATTGTTTATTTAGTCCTTTTAACATATTATCTATAATATTATCTAAGTAGATAAATAAAATTAAAGGAGAAAGCATTTTTATGTATTTAGCACATTCTAGATTTTGAAATATACTATAACTTAAATTATTAGCAAAAACAAAACATAGAATACTAACAGCTAGTGAAAAACAAGTTGCAATTATAAATATTTTATGACTTATACTTAATATTCTCTTCTTATAACCTTTTGCCATTAGACTCGAAAATTCAGGTATAAGTAAGGAACTAAAAGAACCAATAAATACAGTTGGAAACATTATAACAGGAAGTGCCATGCCTGTTACTCTACCATACTCTGATAGTGCAATAGTATATGGAAGGCCAAATAAAATTAATCTATTAGGGACAATAAATTCTTTTAAAGTAGAAAGTCCAGAACGTATATAAGAAGTTATTGAAACAGGAAGAGTTATATTCAAGATTTTCCTCTTAAAACTTATTCCTGTTATTTTTTGTCTTTTATCAAAAAAATTTCTATCTATTTTATATAATATACATAAAAATATACAAGAAAATACTTCAGATATTACATCTGCTAAAATCAAACAAATGCAAACTATTTCAACACTATTTAGAGAAAAGTACTGAAGTAATAAAATACTAATTATGATTTTTACCCCAAGTTCTAATGCTTGTGAAATTGCTGATTTATAAGCTTTTCTTACAGCTGAAAAATATCCGTTTATAACAGATGATATTGAAATAGCAGGAAGTCCTATTGCAATTAAGAAAAATGGAATTGAAGATATACTACCATTTAACCAAATTGTAGAGATTATAGGAGATAATGCAATTATTAAAATACTACTTCCAATCCCTAAGAAAATAGCAAATAAAATACAACTTTTAACAGCCTTTAATCCTTCTAAAATATCTCCTTTTGCAAATTGTTCAGATACTAAATATGTACAAGCAAGACTAAGCCCAGAGGTTGCAAGTGTTACGAAAAACATATATACAGACATAACAAGAGAAAAAACACCTACTGCTTCTGAACCAATTTTATTTGATACATATATATTAAATACCATACTAATACTTCTTGTAATTAAGGCCGTTAAAGTAAGTATAGAACCATTTATTAAAAACTTTTTTGTCTTTTTCAATAATATTCACCATTTAATCTTATTTAAAAAATCGTAAAAATATGATATATATATTAGGTGATACATATGAAAGATGCACTTTATTATTATAAAAAAACTGAAAATACTATGCCTAGAAAAAATATAAGAAAATTTATAAAATTTGAAGTAAAACCCCGGCATTTGTATTGATTTAGGTTGTGGTGCAGGTAATGATACTATATTCTTAATAAAGAATAGATGGAATGTTATAGCAATTGATAAGGAAAATACAGAGAGTATTATTAGAAGTTATCTAAATGAAAAAGAACAAGATTTTTTAGAATTTCAAATGCAAAATTTTAAAAATATCACATTAAAGTCTTGCAATCTTTTAGTTGCAAACTTTAGTCTATCTTTTTGTGATAGAAATTATTTTAATGAATTATGGAACAAAATTGTAAATTCTATTTGTCAAGAGGGTTATTTTGTAGGAAATTTTCTTGGTAAAAATGATACTTGGACAAAAAAATCCAATATGACATTTTTTACTAAAGAAGATGTTTTTAAGTTATTCTCTGATTTTGAAATAATTGATTTTGAAGAAATAGAGAAAGACGGAAAAACAGCTTTAGGCAAAGATAAACATTGGCATGTATTCAATGTCATAGCAAGGAAAAAATAAAATTAGTTAAGGAGAAATATTTATGAAGAGTAAAGATTATATTGGTAAAATTGTAAATGTAAAGATTGATAGACCTTTAGGGTCTAAGCATCCTAATTGGGATATGATTTATACTGTAAATTATGGCTATGTTCCAAATACTATTAGTGGAGATGGGGAAGAGCTTGATTGTTATGTTTTAGGTATATTTGAGCCAGTAGAAGAGTTTACAGGTAAATGCATTGCTTATATACATAGATTAGATGATGATGATAAGTTGATTATAGTTCCTGAAGGAAAAAACTATACTGATTCTGAAATTAAAGTTTTAACTGAGTTTCAAGAAAGATATTTTGATAGTACAATAATTAGATAAAAGAAAATATTTTGATAACAAATGTCGAATAATCTCATACTTTCATATGATATATAAAGATTATATGAAAGGGGGGAAGGAGCATTTGGAGTTATTTGCAAAAAAGATAGGTTTTACGTTAACAGGTTCATTTTGTACTTTTAAAAAAACAATTCCTAAAATAAAAGAATTAATAAAAGAAGGAGCAGAGGTAGTACCTATAATGTCTTATAATAGTTACGAAATGGACACAAAATTTGGAAAAGCAGAGGATTTTATAAAAGAAATTGAGGAAATAACAGGCAAGAAGATAATTCACACAATACAAGGAGCAGAACCCATTGGACCAAAGAAAATGACTGATATAATGGTAATTGCACCTTGTTCAGGAAATACAATGGCAAAGCTTGCCTCAGATATAATAGATACTCCAGCTGTTATGGCTGCGAAATCTCATTTAAGAAACGATAGACCACTTGTTATTGCACCATCTACTAATAATGGTTTAAGTGGAAATGCTGAAAATATAGGAAAATTACTAAATCGTAGAAATTATTATTTTGTTCCATTTAAACAAGATAATCCAATAACTAAAC
Organism: uncultured Clostridium sp.; assembly: GCA_964596175.1. GTDB lineage: Bacteria > Bacillota > Clostridia > TANB77 > CAG-508 > CAG-269. The sequence continues at coordinate 24,193 of CAZQTH010000016.1, forward strand.
CTAGGTCTATTGTATTTGATGAAGAATACCTAATAAAAACAATAAAATTTGCGTTGGATGGAGAGCAAATAAGCCCTATTTTATTATAGGATTGGATAGGTTGAAATTTCTATACGTTAATTATTATAAAATTAATATATTTTTAATAAATTATATAAAATAGTAATATTGAATATTTTTAAGAAAAAAATTGATAGTTTTAATAAAAAATCATATAATAATAATATTGAATAATAAAGAAGAAAAAGTTAAAAAGACAGAAATAGGAGGAAATTATGGAATCAAAATATGATTGGAATTTAAAGGAAATATTTGAAAATAAGGAAGAATTTAATAAAACAAAAAAAGAATTAGAAGAAGATTTAGAAAAAATTAATACCTACCAAGGAAAACTATGTAGTAGCTCTGATAATCTTTATAATTGTTATAAGATATATGAAAAAGCATTAGAAAAATATGAAAAATTATATGGTTATGGAATGCTTCTTTATAATTTAGATATGTCAAACCAAGAAGGAATAAAATTATACAAGGAAGTAGAAAGTTTAGGAACAGAATTTAGTACTAAAACATCTTTTATAATACCTGAAATAACATATTCTGAAGAAGGTCTTGTTCAAAAATATTTAAATAAAGATAAAAGACTTGAACGTTATAAAAGAAATATTATAGACATATTAGAAGATAAAGAACACATTTTAAGTAAAGAAGAAGAAAATTTGCTTGCAAACTATTCTGAATTATTTTCAGCACCTGAAAATACATTTGATATCTTAACAAACGCAGAATTTAAATTTAGAAATTTAACTGATGAAAATGGGAAAGAGATAGAACTTACAGAAAGTAACTATACAATTTATTTAAAAAGTCAAGATGTAGAAGTAAGAAAACAAGCATTTAACCTAATGTATAATCAATATAGCAAATTTGTGAATACAATTACAGAATTATATTTAGCAAATGTAAAAGCATCTACAATTTCTGCAAAACTTAGAAAATATAAATCTAGTTTAGATATGGCAGTAACAAATGATGATGCAACTATTAAAGTATATGATGCTTTAATAGATTCTATCCATAAAGGTCTTAATATTAATCATGAGTTTATTGATTTGAAGAAAAAAATATTAAAAAAACAAGATTTTCATATGTATGATTTGTATGTAAATCCATTTGAAAAAGAAAAAGATGAAATAACATTTGAAGATGCAAGAAAAGAAGTAGAAAAAGCTTTATCAATTATGGGAGAAGAATATGTAAATAAATTAAAAGAAGCATTTGATAATAATTGGATTGATGTATATGTAAAACCTAACAAAAAAGGTGGAGCATATAGTATGGGAATATATGGAGTACATCCATTTGTACTATTAAATTTTGTTAATAGTAAAAGAGATATAAGCACAATAGCACATGAGTTAGGGCATAGTATGCATTCTTTTTATGCAAGTTCTAATCAAACAATTATAGATGCTAATTATACAATTATGACAGCAGAAGTTGCATCAACTGTAAATGAAATTCTACTTAGTAGTTATCAAATAAAAAATGAAAAAGACAAAATGAAAAAAGCAGAGTTATTATATGAATTATTGGAAATGATAAGAGCAACATTATTTAGACAATCAATGTTTGCAGAATTTGAAAAAATAGTTCATGAAAAAATAGAAAATAATAAAACACTTTCTTCTAATGATTTAAATGAAATTTATTACAGATTAAATAAAGAATACTTTGGAAATAATATAATAGTAGATGAAAATATAAAATATGAATGGGCTAGAATTCCTCATTTTTATACAGATTTCTATGTATATAAATATGCAACCGGAATATCAGCAGCAATTAGTATTGCAAGTAATATTTTAAAATATGGAGAACCTTTTGTAAAAAGATATATAGAAATGTTAAAACAAGGTTGTTCAAAAAAATCTATAGAACTCTTAAAAATGGTAGATGTAGATTTAGAAAGAGAAAGAGTTTATAAAGAGGCACTAGACTTTTATAAAGAAAAAATTAAGGAATTAAAAGAATTAATTTAGGAGAAAGTATGTGTGTGATAACAATAAATTAGAATATAAAATATTAGGTATTCAAATTTGGAAGATTTGTGCTTATTTTATTGTTTATAGTTTTATAGGTTACATTATAGAAACACTATTTGCAATAGTAACCACGGGAATATGGGAATCAAGACAAAGTTTTTTATATGGACCATTTCTTGGAATTTATGGAGTTGGAGCAGTTTTAATATTACTATTTTGCAAATATTTTGATAAAAATAATTTTACATTATTTATAGGTGGATATATAATTGGAAGCTTGACAGAATATATCTTAAGTTTTTTAATAGAAGTTGTTTTAGAGACAAAATGGTGGGATTATTCTGGGAAGATATTAAATGTAAATGGGAGGGTATGTTTATTATATTCAATATTCTGGGGAATTCTAACAATGTTATTAGTAAGAAAAATAAATCCTATAATAGATAAAATTAGTAATAAAATACAAGCAAAAACCTCCAGAAAATTTTTAAAAGCTACTATTAGTGTTTTAACAATATTTTTAGTAATTGACTGTATTGCAACTGTTTATGCCCAAAATCAATTTATAACAAGAATGATAGTTGAAAAAAATATTTCAGTATGTAACAAAAGTGAAATAGAAATTAAATATGATAAAGTAAAAGAAAATGAACTTTTAGATAAATTCATAAACACTGTTTGGAGTGATAAAAAAATGATTAAAACATTTCCTAATATAAAAATACAAGATGAAAATCACAATACAATATATCTATCTAGTCTGTTACCAGAAATAAAACCATATTATATAAAATTATTTGATAAAAAATAAGCTAGTTTCAGGAAGGTTTAAAAATAAGAAATTAAATCTTCCTGAAAACAGTTATAAATCTGCAAGTGGATTTTTTTCTACTGCACTTCTTACTTGATCACTATTTACATGTGTATATATTTCAGTGGTAGAAATACTTTCATGACCTAAAAGTTCTTGCAAAGCTCTTATATCAACCTCTCCATATTGATACATAAGCGTTGCAGCAGTATGCCTTAATTTATGTACAGAATATTTTCTTGAATCAAGACCTGCTTCCATAAGTTTTTTATTTACTATATATTGAACAGTTCTATTACTAATTCTTTCTTTTCTTTCACTTAAAAAAAGTGCTTTTTCAGAGTTTTTATTATCATGTTTTATTCCTTGTTTTGGTCTTACTTGTAAATATTCTGATATAGCTTTCATACAGGATTTATTTAAATAAATCGTTCGCTCTTTATTTCCTTTACCAATAACATTCATTTTACATTCACTAAAATCTATATCATTTACATTAATTCCAACAAGTTCAGAAAGACGCATACCACAATTTAAAAATAAAGTAGTTATCGCATAATCCCTTTCATGGTTACGATCATCTTCATTAGAAGCAGCTTCTAAAAGTTTTTTACTATCGTCTAATGACAAATATTTAGGTAGTCTTTTATCTTTTTTAGGTGTTTTTAAATTTAGTGCAGGATTATGATCTAATAAAAATTTTTTACTTGCATCTTGTGATAAATATTTAAAAAATATACGTATAGTAGATATTTTTCTTGCCCTAGTTGCAGCTTTACTATTAAAAGTAGTTGTTAAATATCCTAAAAATGCATGAATATCATCAAGTTCAATTTTTTTAATTACATCATAAGATAAATCTTTAATTTCTATTTTATTAAAATCTGTTTCTTTCGTTAGATTGAAGTGTATTTTTATAAACTTTAAAAACATAGCCAAATCATAATTATATTCTTTTATACTATTAGGAGATTTATTTAATATTGTTGTAGAATAATCTAAAAAAGCATTTAAATAGTCTGGATTTTCTTCTCTTTTTATCATAAGTATCACACTCCGTTCATAATCATTTTATATTATATAATAAAAAATAAAAATTTCAATAAAATTTTTAAAATTTTGTGCAATGTTTTTAGGGTTTATCTTTTTATAAATCTATGATATACTATAACTACTTTTAATGAAAGAAGTGATTTAATGAAAAAAAGAAGGTCAAGGCAATTAGAAGATGAAGAGCCAAAAGCCGTTAGAGAAATGAAAAAAAATAAAAATAGGCAAACAGAAAAAGAAAATAAAAAGCAAAAAAAGAAATTAACTAAAAAAGAGAAGAAGAAAATAAGAAAAAAAATAATTTTAACTATTATAGCTGTAATAATATTAATAATTGTAATTATGCTTGGGGTATCTGCACATACCTGGCTTACTCTTGCTAAAGACATGGTTTCAAATGAAAGTTCTATCGTAGTTGATACTGACGGAAATACAATAGCAAAACTTCGGAGATGAAAAAATAAAATCTAATATTTCAATTGAAGAAATGCCAGATAACTTAAAAAATGCTTATGTCGCAATAGAAGATGAAAGATTTTATTCACATAATGGAGTCGATATAAAAAGAACGGCTTCTGCAATATTTAACTATGTAATACATTTTGGATCTTCTTCATTTGGAGGAAGTACAATTACACAACAACTAGTTAAAAATTTAACTGGAGATAATTCAGATAGTGTTGTGAGAAAAGTAAAAGAATGGTGGAAAGCATGGCTTTTAGAAACAGCACTTTCAAAAGAAGAAATATTAGAATCATATCTAAACATAATATATGTAGGTCCTGGTATTTATGGTGTAGATTCAGGAGCTAAATATTATTTTAATAAATCTGCTTCAGAATTATCTTTAGAAGAATGTGCATTTTTAGCTGGAATAAATAATTCGCCTAATTCTTATAATCCTTTTGGAGATGAAGATAATAGTGAATTAATAAGAAATAGAACTATTACTGTTTTAGATAAAATGCTTGAGTTAGAGTATATAACGGAAGATGAATATAATGAAGCTGTTTCAAATGTAGAAAATGGTTTAAACTTTGAAAAAGGTAATGTTGAAGCAGCAAGCGATGGTGTATATTCTTATCATACAGATGCTTTAATATTGGAAATAACTGAAGATTTAGAAGAAAAATATAATATATCTGAAGAATTTGCCACTAACTATATTAACATGGCAGGGTTGACAATATATAGTACACAAGATAGTAGTATTCAAGAAGAGACTGAAACAGAATTTGAAAAATCTAAATATGTCCTTGAATCACAAACAGGAGGAGATTCTTCTCAAGCTGCTATGATAATAATGGATCACTCTACAGGTCAAGTCTTAGCCTGTGTAGGAGGGTTAGGAGAAAAAACAGATTCTAGACCATTTAATCGTGCAACTCAAAGTGTAAGGCAAACAGGTTCTGCGATTAAGCCTCTTGCTGTTCTCGCACCAGCTATTGATAAAAAGATAATTACAGCATCATCTATATATGATGATACTGAACAAGATTTTGAAAATGGGTATCATCCTGTAGATTATAATACATCATTAGGAGAAATTACTGTAAGGAGAGCTGTTGAGTCTTCTCAAAATATTCCTTTTGTAGAAATTATGGAAGAACTAACGCCTAAGACTGCAATTAAATATCTAGAAAAGATGGGTATTACAACCTTAACTGATAATGATGAAAGCTTACCATTAGCATTGGGAGGACTGGAGCAAGGTATAAGTCCACTAGAAATGGCAGGAGCATATAGTACAATTGCAAATGATGGTGTTTATATTGAACCTACTTTTTATACTGAAATTGATAGACCAGATGGAAGTACTGCGTTAAAATCTAAACAAGAAAGTAGAAGAGTATTTTCAAAAGAAGTTGCATATATATTAAAAAGTTTACTTACACAGCCAGTCGTAGGTGAAAACGGAACAGCAACTTATTGTGAGATTTCCGGTGTTGACGTGGCAGCAAAAACTGGTACAACTGATGAAAATTATGATAGATGGCTTTGTGGATTTACTCCATATTATACAGCTGTTACATGGTATGGATTTGACCAAAATGAAACAATTGATTTTAATGGAAGAAATCCAGCAGGTCTTATTTGGGCAAATGTAATGGCAAGAATACATACAGGACTAGAAACTGCAAGCTTTGAAAAACCTACTATGGTCTTGAGTGCAACGATTTGTGCTGAAACTGGTATGAAAGCAACTACAGGTTGTACTGATACTTATACGGAATATTATTTATGGTTTACTACACCTGATACATGTGATGAACATGAAGGATCAGAAATAAAAGATGAATCAGAAGAAAATACAACAAATAACAATACTACAGGAATTATTCAAGGTATAACTGAAGAAATTGATGAAGAAGAGCCTCCTAGGACGACACAATCTACAGATAATAAAGATACAACAAATACTACGAATAATAATACCAATACAACAAATATAGTTACTCAAAACAATACAAGGCCACAAACTAATACAACTAATACAAATATCAATACAAATACAACACAAACAAATCAAACAAATACAGGTTCAAGCCAATCAAATACTTCGTCAAATACAAATACTACTCGAGATGACGATGCAAGCAATAATGAACCGCCGAATGAAGAAGAAACAGATACACAATCAAGTGAATAACAAATTATACATTTATTTTTAAAATAAGGCGACCAAAAACCCCCCAACTTTAGGCGGTGGGTTAAGGGTTGCTTTTCTTTTCGGACAAGAGATGATAAAGTTATTTATAATAATGAAAACAATTAATTATAAAACGTTTTTTTATTTAGTTACTTTATTTTAGAAGAAGGGAAGAGGGGGAGTACTTAATCTTCTAAAAGAATAAAATAATTATAAATTCAATTTACAATAATGATATATAATAATTAAAAATAGACAGAATTGTAAAACAATTATTCTAAAGGAACAAATAATATAAAGTCAAAAATTATTATAATAAATTTATAAAAATTTTGTGCAATGTTTAAATTATAAAATTTTTATAGCAAACATTAAAATTTTAAAAGTTAAAATTTAAACAGTTGAAAATTAATTAAAGATTATTTTCTTTAAAATCAGTTTTAATATGTAATTATAATTTTAAATTTAGATACATTAATAAGATTATAATTAATTAATCATAAAAATCGTTTTTGAAACAATTTAATTATAAACTTAATAAGTTATATGTTTATATTATATAAAATATTATAACTGATATATATAATATATAAAATTACTTAAAAATGACTAAAAATCAATCCTTTTAAAATATCACACTATAAAATGCCAAAAAAGCGACGCACGAGAATCGATTTTAAGCCGTTTTTATTTTTTAGGCATATA
>CAZQTH010000017.1:0-27054 GCA_964596175.1 uncultured Clostridium sp.
GTTTATATTAATCATAGGTCCCATATCAGTATCTTCTTGCATAGGGTCTCCTACTTTTAATTCATCTATTACGTCTCTCATTCTATCTATAAATTCTTGTTTTCTTGAGTTGTGAATTAAAAATCTTTTACTTGCACAACATACTTGTCCACCATTATATAATCTTCCCCAAATTGTTTCTTTTACTGCTAAATCCATATCTCCATCTTCTAAGAATATAAAAGCATCGTTTCCACCAAGTTCTAGCATTACATGTGTTAAGTTTTTAGAACATGTTCCCATTGTTTGAATTCCTGCTGCAGTTCCTCCAGTTAGTGATACTAAATGTACTCCTGGATGCCTTGCAAGTGCTTGTCCTGCTTTTGGTCCATCACCTGTTAATATCTGAATACATCCTGCTGGTACTCCTGCTTCAATCATTAATTTTACATATTCAATTAATGTTAAAGGATTATAATTTGATGGTTTTACAATTATACTATTTCCCATCATTAATGCAGGTGGTACTTTTTGACAGAATAAATCACTTGGAAAGTTAAATGGTATAATTGCTGCAATAACACCTATAGGGTATCTTTTTGTAAACTGTATTGTTGTTTCTTGTCCTGCTTCAGAACCTTCTGGAATACTTTTTCCATATAAATGTTTTGCTTTTTCTATAAATCCTCTTGTTCCAATTCTGACATTTGCAAGTTCTCCTCTTGCTTCTTTTATTGGTTTTCCAGTTTCATTAGATAAAAGAGTTGCTAATCTTTCTTTATTTTCTTCTATTAAATCAACAAATTTATATAATATATCTGCCCTATCATATATAGATACTTTCTCCCATTTTTTTTGTTCTACCATTGCAACTTTAACAGCTTCATCTACATCTTCATCTGTTACATTTGGTACTGTATCTATTAATTCTTGAGTTGCTGGATTAACAACTTCTATTGTAGCTCCATCTGAAGCATCTTTCCATTCATAACCTATTAAATTTTTCACACTAGCACCCTCCTTATTATTTACTAGTTTACATGTCTTTTGTGTTTCGTTTCCAAAATTTTCTAATGTACACACATAGTTTTTCTTGTTTTGTGGTTTTTTCCCTTCTCTTCATTTACTAAATGCTGTAAATGAAAGCATTAATCCACCTGTTGTGTTAGCTCCATGGTCTCTTACTCCATATTCACCAAATGTAAATACTGCGATAAATGGAACTCCTTTTGCTTCTTTCTTTAATTGTTTTGAAACTTCGTCTATTCTATCTCCTATTCCTAATCTTCTTCCTCCACAATGAACTAATAGGTATGCTCCAATATCTCCTTCCATACCTTTATTTAATTCTTTCATTGTTTTTCCTGTTGAATCAATTAATTCATCAACTGTTGCTTCCATTTGTATTACAGCTGTATTTACTGCAAGGTTTGCTCCAATATTCATAGAACCATCTTTGTTTCCATACATTGGATGACGTATTGCTATTAAATCTCCTAATCTATCTTTTACTCCCAAAGGTTTTGTAATTGTTGTTACTAATAAATTACTTTCATTTAACTCTTTTGTTTTTGCTCCAGTCCATTCTGCATATTTTTTAATGGCTGGTACTCCATCTATTTCTACTAATGTTCTTTTTCCTTTTATTTTGGTGATTACACCTGAATTTGTTGTTTCATTATAAGCTCCTGTAAATACATTTCCCATTTGCTTATCTGTATAGAAAAATGCTACTGCTGCTCCATCACTAAATACTTTATCATTTGTATAAATGCTCCATTTTCCTTCTACTGTATTATCGGCTGCACTTCCTCCAAATACAGGAACTCTTCCTACAACATCTTCAATTCCTTTAATGTATTCCTCTTCCTCTGCTGGTGATGCAACCATATAAAAATATGCTGGCACGCAATTTTCTCCCGCATTTTTCATTGCTTCTTTTGCTAACTTTCTTCCTGTTTCTCTAGGATCTTTTCCTCTCTCAGATCCTGCAACTCCAACTTTCATGTCTGGATCTCCTAAAGCAAGTATTCCTGTAAATCCTTTTTCTCCTGTAATAAATCCATCTGGTGTAATAATTCCTGCACTAGATGTACAACCAATTATTGGTGCAGTTCCAAGTTCTGATTTAGCTCCTTCTAAAACTTCTTTTACATCACTATCTACTGATGTATATAAAAAGGCAACCTTTGTTTCAACCAAATCTACAACTGCTTTTGCTGCTGTTTCCTTTCCTTGTTTATAACTGTTTTCATTTGTGCTCCATGCTACATTTGATTTTAACATAATTACTCCTCCTTTGTAATTTTATTCTATCCAAATTATAACATAATACCCCTTTTTTTCTATCAAAGATACAAAAATGTAATACAAATGTAATACAAATGTATTATTTAGAGATCCTTTTAATATAAAGAAATAAATGTATCTCAAACTCAAAAAAGATATAAATACGGACATTTCCTGTGGTGCTACAAAACGTAACAAAGGAAACGTCCGTATTTTGAAATTAATCTCCTAAATTTATTCCTATATCTCTTGCTGTTTTCACTAAATCATCATCCATTGTTATTTTTCTTAAATTACTTTCTTCAGTATTTCCTGATACTGCTCCTATTTTTGTATTATTTCCTACAACTTCTTCTAAAGTAACTGAATCTAATCTTCCATTTTTTATTACTGTAAGTGTTCCAAATTTTCCTTCCAAAGCTAATTCCATTGCTTTTGTTCCATATTTCGTTGATAATACTCTGTCATATGCTGTTGGTGTTCCACCTCTTTGCATATAACCCAATGTGGTATTTCTTGCTTCTAGACCTGTCATTTCTTGTAATTGTTGTGCTACTACTTGTCCTACTCCTCCAAGTTTTGTATTATCTACACCTGCTCCATTATCTCTTGTTCCCATTATTGTAAGTTCACCACCTATTGGAGTTGCTCCTTCAGCTACTACTACTACACTAAAGTTTTTTCCTCTTTTTTTTCTATTTTCTATCTTAGATGCAACTTTATTTATATCATATGGTATTTCTGGAATTAAAGCTACATCTGCTCCTCCTGCTATTGCTGACTCTAGTGCTATCCAACCTGAATATCTTCCCATTACTTCTAATACCATTATTCTATGATGTGTTGCACCTGTTGTGTGTAACCTGTCCAAGGCTTCCATTGCAACTGATACTGCTGTATTATATCCAAATGTTATTTCAGTACAAGCAACATCATTATCTATTGTTTTTGGAACTCCTATTACATTCACACCTTTTGTTGAAAAATCTCTTGCTGATTTTTGTGTTCCATCTCCTCCTAAAGTAAATATACAATCAAATCCAAAATCTTTTATATTTTGAATTGCTTCGTCTGATAAATCTTTATATTCTACAGTTCCATCTTCATTTACAACTTTATAATTAAATAGGTTAGCATTTGTTGATGAACCAATGATTGATCCTCCTCTTGGTAATATTCCTAATGCTTCTCCTCCTTCTGCTGTACTTAATAATTCAAAATCTTTTTTTATTAATCCATTATATCCATCTATTATTCCATAACATTCTACTCCATTGTTTTCTGCTGTTTTTACTATTGCTCTTATTACCGCATTAAATCCTGATACATCTCCTCCATTTGCAAGTATTCCTACTTTTTTTAACATACAAATTCCTCCTCATATTATTAAAACTTTTTTCTATCATTATTATATCAGTAATTTGTTTTTTTACAACATTTTTTTTATTTTTTACAAAATAAAAATCTTTCAAATACTTTAAGTACTAATCATAAAATAATCATTTTAAAATAGAAGTTATCTACAAATTGAATATCCCTATTTTTAATTTATATATTATTTTACATATTCATTTAATGGTTTCACTCTATATTTTAATTCATCCATTTCATTTGTTGGAACATAACCAGATTTTGCATTTATTACATCTGGTGTTCTATTTACTACTGTTGCACATGTTAACTCTACTGTCGCTGGTTTATCTACTACTATTGTTGTTTCTGGCTCTCCTTCTATAGTCCACTTATTTCTATCGAATTCGTCTTCATCATATACCTTTCCTATACATTCAGTTTCTAATGTTATTCCTTCTTTTGTTTTAGTAGTAACTACAGCACTCATTCCTGTTACATCCCCTTTTTTTATTGTCATATCTAATGTACTTGAGAATATATCTCTTTTAGCAATTTGTGGTACACATTCTTGAGTTTGTGATTCTACTGTTAATCCTAGTTTTGAACATAACCATCCATTTACGTTCCACATATATGAAGGTGCATATTCTCCACTTTCTATTACTACTTTTCTCTCTTCATCACTTATTCTGTCTAAACTAGCTACTTCTTTATCAAATTCTTTTAGTGTTAATCCTGCACCATGAGCTCTAGCTAATGCTATTCCATAGTCCTCTACATTATAGCTCGAACTTCCTTTTATTTTAGTTATTTTATGTGTTGAACCTCCAATTGCAGATATTAATTCTCCCCAATATATATCTTGGTAACCTGTTCCTGTAATTGTGCATTCATTTTCTTTTGCTAATTTATCAATTTTATTTGTAATACCTGGGTTTGAATTTGCTGGATAAAAAGCTTCTTCACATGTTGTAATCGCATTTAATCCAAGTTTAGCACATAACATTAATGCTTCTTCTACATCTTTTATTAAACTCATAGTTGTTACTATTACCACATCTGGTTTTGTTTCACTAAGCATTTTTTCAGCATCTGCCACATTTACAACATTAATTCCTTTATTTTCTCCTCCCATTATTTCTCCTATATCTTTTCCTACAACATTAGGATCAACATCTATTGCACCTACTATCTCTCCTCCTTTCTCATACACGTATCTCATTGTGTACACACTCATTTTTCCAGTTCCATATTGAACTACTTTAATTTTTCTATCCATAATATACCTCCTTTAAATTCTTTTCCTTATTATGCCATTAATTATAAATTTTATTACAAAAAAGAAAAAAGGCTTTTTTAGCCTTTAATCAGAATGTATTTTATCCACCACTTGCAAGTATTTTTACAAGTAAAACTGGTCATATATAGAAAAAGAAGAATAAAATAAGACATCCCAAAAGTGCTATTGATTAAAGTATTACAAAAATAACTATTAAAACCTTTCTATTTTTCCTTGCTTTTTCTATATCATCTTCTAGCTTTTCTTATCATTTATCCATTCTTTCTCCTAAATTAGTTTTTATTAGCATCCCATACCTTCAATATTTTCTGCAACTAAATTTCCTTTTTCAAGTTCATCCTTATCAAAAGTTATGTATATTGTATATTTATACAATTGATTTAATTCTTCTTCTGGATTTCCTTTAACTCCCAATATTGTTGTTTCATCATTTACTTCTACTTTTATTTCAAAACTTTCCGCTTCATCATAGTTATTACAATAATATAAATCTCTTATAATTCCTGTTAGAATATAATCATTTCCTTCTTTAGTTACATCTGTCATTTCAAACTCTATATCACCACTTAATAACTCTTCTTTTAATTCTTCTCCATGTATGTTTCTAGTAACAAAGATTTCTGTATCTTCTGTAAATGTTATTTCTCCTTGTTCTATATATATTTTTTGAAAATCTATTTTATCATTTACTTTTATATTACTAATATTTATATTTTCGTTTGTTCTTTTATTAAATACAATAGAATTGTCATTTAAAACAACTTTTAAACTTTCTCCTTGCGTTGTTTCTACAGTAATATTATTTTCTTCAACACTTGTTACAAGTGCTTTTTCTATAGATGTTATTGTATTTTCTTGTTCTTCTTCTTCAAATATATTATCCATATTTCTGTATAGACAGTTAGTATTAATTGCTTTACTTGCTGCAAATATATTAACTACATAACTATCTTGTCTTTTATTTCCCGTAAAATAATATGTAAGTCCACCTACTCTCGTTTCTATTTTCTCAATATTATAACTAGATATTATAAGTATTATATCTGTTTTTTCAAAAACATCGCTTGTAATTTCTTCTTCTACTTCTATATCATATCTTTCTAATATTTCATTTAATTTTTCTTCAGATTGTATTTTTACTCCATATACTCCATCTTCATATTGTCTAAAATCCGAATTATTGCTTTCAAATAATTCACTTGAAATCTCATTTGTTACACTATATTCTTCTGAATCTTCCATATGATAACAATTAACAGAACTATTTTTTATTTTTTCTTCTATTAATTTACTTAAATCATCTTTATTTTCTAAATTCTGCTTTACTATTTGACCTCCTGTATCTGTTCTTAAGATAATATTATTTGTTTTTTCTTCATATGCAATAACATAGTTTTTACTTATAGTATCATAATCAAGTTCTATATAATTCTCATTATCTTCTATTTCTTCTATTTCTTCTTGAGATATTGTTGACACATTTTCTTTACTATCAAACCCTTTTATTATCTCATTTAATATATCTGTATAATCTTGAGTCCCACTGGTAAATACATAATAATTATCTGTGTTTTTTTCTTTATATACAATCCTATCAGGATTCTCAAAATATTGAACAGAATTTGTCACTGATTCTTCTTGTGGCTCTATTCTTGTAAATATAAATGTTCCAATACATAAAACAATTAAAAGTGTTGTTATACCAATTATTGTTTTATATTCTTTAAATTTATCAGATAGTTTAATCATATTTATTCTTCTTTCCATATTCTTTTTTCCATCTGTTACACAAAGAAGTTTAACAGGTCTTTTCTCTTCTTGTGAAATTGGAAGTAATTTTACCAATGTTTTTGCATAATCTTTCTCTTCTTTTTTTTCTATATTATTTAATACCATTTCATCGGCTTTTAACTCCATATCTTGTCTTACCTGTTTAAAACAAAACCATAATATTGGATTAAACCAGTGAATTGTAGTTATTAAAATTAATAATTTATTTATTACCAAATCATGCCTTTTAAAATGTGCAAGTTCATGCATAAATATATAATTTAAACTTTGCTCATCTTTTTGCAATACTTCACCTGTTATTAAAATTTTTGTATTAAATATACCATAAATACAAGGAACTTTTTTATATTTTTGTTTTATTAGTTTTATTTCTTTTTTTATTCCCATTTTATTTTTACAATTTTCTAATATTGTTAATACTCTTTTATCTTTTACTTCTTCCTTACCAATTTTCTTTTTCATTATAATAGATGTAATAATATAATAAATAAAAATTGCACTCATAACAAAAAGCCAAATATAAATTAGCATACTTCCACTTTCATTTGCAATTAAATTCTCCTTTACTAATTCTATCTTATCTATCCCAGAACTTATTATAAATTCATATGAATTTTTGGATTGAATAGTAAATCTAAATGGAAAAATCAAGCTAATCATAACAAGTATCCACATAACAAATTTCCACGTTGGTGATATTTTTCTATCAAATGTTTTTCTTAAAACCAATATAATAATTCCAAGTACACTTCCTATTATTGATAAATATAGGATATTATAAAATACTTCATACATAAATTAGTCCTCACTTTCTATTAAATCAAGTAAGTCCTGTAAGTCTTTTTTAGATATTTTCTTTTCCTCTACAAAATTTAATAATAATTTATTTGTACTTCCATTGTATAATTTTTCTAAAAAGGATTCGTTTGCTTTTTCTAAATATTCTTCTTCACTTACAATTGCTTTGTATGTATTTTCTTTACTTTTATTTGTAATAGACATTACACTATCTTTTTCAATTAATCTATAAAGAAGTGTTTTTATCGTACTTTTATTTTTCTTTTCACTTTCATTTAAAGTTTCTACTATCTTATTTAATGTAAGCTCTCCATTTTTCCAAAGTACTTTCATTATTTCTAATTCTGCATCTGTTATTTCATATCTTTTTGACAACACTTTTACCTCCTTAAAGTTACATTTGTAAACTCAACTATAGTTTACATCTGTAAACAGATTTTGTCAAGATAAAAATATAAAAACCTAAAAGAAATTAAATTCTTCTAGGTTTAAATCATTACTTTTTATTAATATCAAAGATCACTTTTTTTAATTGTTATATTATCCTTTCCCACTTTAATTAAACTTCTTAAGGTTCTTGTTATCATATTTCTTGTCTCTGGACTTAAATTACTGTAAGTTCTAATAATTGTAGTTGCATTTTTTAACCATTTACTACTTAACTCATTAGTAGTTGTTACATTTGTTGTATTTAATATTTCAAATAAAGTATCTATAAATTCTTCTCTTTGTGCTGGTTCTATCTCTTTTAGCCAATTAGTAATAGTATTATCTATAAAATCACTATAATTTGTTCGTTCTGTTCTTAAAAACTTATCTCCCATCACTTGCCATGAATATAAGTCATGTTGCATAATTCCAGTTTGAGTGCTTTTTACAATAGTTATTTCTTCTTCATGTTTTAATAATCTACCAATTATAGAAGTTTGAGGAATATAAGTATGAACCTTATTTATTATTCCTTTATATTCACTACTATCTATTACATTGTCAAAAAAACCTGGTCCATCATTATTATAAACTTCTATTATTTGGTTTTTAGTTTGTTTATCACAAAATGTTGCTGCATATACTGCCAAGTTTCCACCTTTTGAGTGACCTCCAACACGTAATTTATTCTTATATTTTTTAGATACTTCTTTTAAATATTTTACACTATCTATTTGTGACGGAACTAAATCTCTGAAACTCATATTAAAGTCCTCTTTCCAACCTACGATTGTATTATCAGTTCCTCTATATGAAACATAAATCGTATTATCTGGAAGAATTATAGTTATTGCTGCAAATTGTTTTTCTATTTTTGGTTCTACTTTATTTATAAACTTAGTTACTTTGCAACTTCCAAACCTGATACTATTAGCCAGAACAGGATATAAATCTATATCTTCTACTTGAAGAGTCCTACCTGTGGTTCCTAATATTTTCGTTCTTTCATAAGCTTCTTTTAAAGTTATTTCTTCATTTTCAGATATTATTCCATCAAAAGGAAAATATGAAAGTCTTGATAAAATTAGATTATCTACTTCATTAAATTCAACTTTATTTAAACTTATATCTCTCCACTTCATATAATCAAATATATTTGACATTAAAGTTCCTACTTTCTAAATATTAATTTTTTTATAAATTCTAATATATCTTCTGCAAGTATTTCTTCTTTTTCATGATATCCATGATTTGCACCATCTATATAGTCAATGTCTTTATTAGGATTGTTTATTATATTACTTACAATTGTTACTAATTCATCTGCTTTTTGTATAATCATTTCATTATCATTTCCCCATCTCATAAATAAAGGTACTTTAATATTATTTAATTTTTCTAAATTATTATCTCTTCCATATCTTGCAAAATCTATATCTTTATTATATTTAGCATAACGTAAGAATGCTTTTACTGAGATGGGATGGATAAAAGCTTCTTTTGGCATAAAATCAAGATAATTACTTTCTTCTTTTTCTTCTGCTAGTTTTAAATATTCTTCATATTTATTTCCTAAATAAACTTTTAAAGCCATAGGAATATCTACTAATGATAATAATATTACTCCTTTTATAGAATCTAATATATCTTTTTCATCTTCTTCTAATAATTCATTGTATGTATATACAATTTTCGTACAACCTAAACTATGTCCTTGTAAATATATATCAGTATATCCTAACTCTTTTAACTTTATAATTGCTCCTACTATATCCTCATATCCTTCTAACACATCTTCATATGCCATACCACCAAGAAGTTTTTCTTTTTTTCCATTTATATTTTTTCTAATATATTTTACTATTTCACTTCCTCTATTATTAAAACAAAAATAATCAATATTATTTTCATTTGCTTTTTTTGCTATTATATCATCTCTTTTTTTAAAACAGTTACTACTCATTCCATGAACTGATAATATTATCTTTTTTGTATTATCCACTTTATATAAAAGACCTGTTAATTCTATTCCGTCTGTTGCTATAAAGTCTATTTTTTCCATAATCTCTCTCCTTTACTTGTTTTATTTGATTATATACTAACTTTTTTATTTAATCAATACTAATTATAAAGAGCAGCTAAAAGCTACTCTTTATAAAAATTATTAAAAATAAAATAAGTAAATCTGTAAGCCGGGTTCTGTCTTTTAAAATAGTCATTTATCTAGGATAAATATCACTATCTATCTCAAGCCACTCAGGTGAGAAGATGTCGAGCAGACTTAACCTTCTCATTTAGGTGTTGCTCCAGATGGGGTTTACACTGACCCATTATGTCACCATAATGGCGGTGAGCTCTTACCTCGCCTTTTCACCCTTACCTATTTTAGGCGGTTATTTTCTGTTGCACTTTCCTTAAGGTCACCCTCACTAGACGTTATCTAGCATCTTTGCTCTATGGAGCCCGGACTTTCCTCTCGTAGTCCCTTTCGGGATTTACCAGCGACTATTCAACTTACTTATAGAATTAATTTTACCATTTATACAGAAAAAAGTAAAGTCCTAATCTTGTTTTTTCCTGATAATATATAATATAAGATTATTGACAATAGCATTTTATAAATTATTCATTTCTTCTAATATATTTTTATATTTTATTAGAAATATAGATGTATTTTGTATGCTTACAGCATTTTGTAGTTCATTTAGCATAATATAAATTTTATTTATATTATATTGTTTACTAGAATTTACATCTGTATTTACAAGAAGATTTGAATAACTTTCGATTGTTTGTGTTACATTATTTGAAATTTCATCCCAATTTTCAGAGTCTAACTTACTATATGCTTTAAATAAATTACTTTTAGTTGAAATTACTGCTTTATATATTGTATTGTCTGTTACTTTATCTGCAAATTTTGGAATATAATCATAAAGTGTTGAAAGACTACTTAAAGTATTTTCCTTGTTTTCTTCTTGTACAGCAATTGTTAAATTATCAAGCTCTTGATTGAATCCCAAAATATCTTCTTTTGATAAATCTTGTCCATATAAATCTAATGTAATTGTAGGCACTGATGAATATAAGTTTTCAACTTCTGTTTTTATACTGTCCCAATCTATATCACTTGTGTTTGTTAATATTCCTGTTTCACTTAAACTATATTCCTCATTATTTTGTGATTCACTACTTGATGTATTACTCGATTCTTGACCTTGCTCTTGGCTATTTTGTTCACTTTCTGTATTTTCACTACTTGTACTATCTGTTTCAGAACTCTGGTCAGTTTGTGAACTGCTTTGCTCTTCAGATATTTCACTTACTGATAAATTATAATTTCTACTTTCTATATTATTTAATTCATTTAATAAAGTAACTATCTTTTTTTCCAGATATTCTACTTCTGCTAATGTTTTTTCTTGTTGATTCTCACTGTTTCCTCTACTAATGTTTGTATATAAAAATAATCCTAATATTATAATTACTATTATTAAAAAAGCATATAAAAATTTTTTATATTTTTTCAATTTTTACCCTCCATTTTTCTATTTTTTCTAGTATTTACATTTTTAAATTACTTTATTCTCAGTATAAAATTTTCCCTATTTTCAATACTAATATTAAGAAAAATTTTAGGAGTTAAAAATGCAAGTATCTGTTAATTTATATAGTGATAAAAAAGGAGAATTAAATAATTTTCTAAGTCGTTTTTATAATACTAATTTAGAAATTTATGATACTTTAAAATGGGAAAAAAAATATGCTAACCCGTTAGAGTTAGCAGAAATAATTGGTATATTTATTGATAATATAGATGATTATAATATTAGTATGTGGATTTCTTTAGATAAAGACATATTTATTTCTATTTCAGAAGAAAATGCTAATAATATTATACGATATTTATATGAAAGATATCCCTATTAAAATCTATTTCTCTATTATAATAGTTACTGGTCCATCATTTAATAGGCTTACTTGCATATCAGCTCCAAATATCCCTTTTTCTACTTCTATTCCATATTTTTCTTTACATTCGGAACAAAAATATTCATATAATTCTTCTGCTTGTTCAGGTTTAGCTGCTTCTGCAAAAGATGGTCTATTTCCATCACTACAGTTCGCATAAAGTGTAAATTGTGACACTATTAATAGTTTTCCTCCAACATCTTTTAGACTTAAATTCATTTTGTCATTTTCATCTTTAAATACCCTTAACTTACACAACTTTTTTACCAGATAATCAGCCTGTTCTTTAGTATCATTATTTGTAACTCCCAATAATACTAAAAAACCCATATCTATTTTTCCTACTGTTTTTCCTTCTACATCCACTTTAGCATTTTTTACTCTTTGAACTACAATTTTCATATCTATTCCTTCTTTTTAATATGTTTCTGTATCTTCATTACTTTTTTCACTATTATCATCTTCTACATTTGATTCAACTTTAACTGTTTTTTCTAAATTTTCTAGGTTATCTTTTTTATCTTCCTCAAATAAACTTACATTTTGATAGCTTTCTTCTTTATTATCTTCATCATCTTGTTTTGCACCACAGTTTGGACAATATTTACATTCTTTATCCATTTCTATATAACAATTTTCACATTGTTTTCTGTCTCTTAATTCCAAACATTGCTGTAATAAACTTTCTATTTCATCACTTATTACATCTATTTTTGTACACAAATTTTCTAGTTCTTCTGTTATATCTTCTTTTTCATCATCTTCTCTAATGTGCATTTCATATACTTTTTTTCCAATTTCTTCGTATAAATCAGTTATTTGTGTTCTTAGTTGACTCATTTTTATTTTTAATTTTGTTTCTTTGGCTATCTTACCTGTTTTATCTGCTGTTATCTTATATGCCTCAGATGCTTTTTTACCTAACTTATCAAAAAACTCCATTTTCTTTCTTCCTTTCTTTTTTAGTAATAGTATAACCAAAAATTATATAATTAATCCCATTCACACTTTTTTTCTCTTGTCATTAATTGTTTAACAGCATCTTCAGGTTTTAATCCGTTATAAATAACATTATATACCGTATCTGTTATTGGCATATAAATATTGTTAATTTTTCCTAATTCATATGCAACATCAATGTTATCTATACTTTCTATTACCATTCCAACTTCCTTTCTAGTTTCTTCTAAAGTTTTTCCTTGTCCTATTAATTTACCTGCTCTTCTATTTCTACTATGTTCACTAAGACAAGTAACAATTAAATCTCCAAGTCCACTTAATCCATAGAAAGTTTCTCTTTTTCCACCTAATTTTGTTCCAAGTCTTGAAATTTCCCCCAATCCTCTTGTTATTAACGCTGCAAAACTATTATCTCCAAGTCCAATACCTGCTGCTACTCCTGCACAAAATGCTATTATGTTTTTTAATGCTCCTCCAAGTTCTACTCCTTTTACATCTGTTGTAGTATATATTCTCATTTTTTCAGACATAAAAGTATCTTGAATTAAACTTAATATTTCTTCATCATGTGAAGCAATTACTAGAACTGTTGGAACATTTATTGCAACTTCTTCAGCATGGCTTGGCCCTGTTAATACTCCTATTTTTGCATTTGGTAGTTCATCTTTTATTACTTCATCTAAAGTTTTTAAACTTTGTTTTTCAAATCCTTTTGAACATATTATAACAGGTTTATTTCCCACATATTCTTTATATTTTACAAATGTCTCTCTTGTAAATTTTGATGGTGTAACATGTAAAATAAAATCCGTGTCTTCTACTACTTTTCTTATATCTGTATAACATACTACATTATTAGGAATTACTACTTTTGGTAAAAATTTACATCTTTTTTCTTTATTTATAAGCTCTTTTTCTTCTTCAGAAAATGACCATAATTTTACATTTTGTCCAATACCTGCTAAATAAACACTAAGTGCTACTCCCCAACTTCCGACTTCCTATAACCGCTACATTTTTCATCTTTCTCTATCTCCTTTTTTTTATATATGTTATAAATCCAACTACTACTATTACAATAAGTACAATTATTAATAGTCTAGTTTCAAATGATATGCCTCCTGAACTTGGTTGTTTTACTGTATCTTTTTTATAATCATATTCTACTATACACACACTATTTTCAACTTTAAAATTATCAATATGAACAATATAATCTTTATTCATATTTTTTATTCTATATTTCATATCCATTTGAGGATAGCTTGAAATAATGTCAAATTCGTATATGCCATCTTCATTTGCTTCTAGAAGAATTTGAATATATTCTACTCCATCTTTAACATATAATTCATCGTTTATATTTTCTTTATTTACTCTAATGCTTGGTATATCATTATTTTTTAAAGTTTCCACCCCATTATATTCTAAATCTAAATCATCTTCTTCTATTGCAAATTCTATATAACTTTCTGGTAGCAATAAATATAAATCAAATTTTTCACTTACATTTAATGCTTCAAATTCTAATGTATAAATTTTCGTATATGCATAACTAAAATTTAACAATAATTCTAATATTATAATAAACAGAATATTTAATATAAAAACTATCCTTTTCATTTATTTCTCCCCATTTTATTACTTTTCTTGCTTATTAAAACTTATTTTGTTTTCTGTTCCATTTAATAGTCTTTTTATATTACTTCTGTGATTAAATAATACGATTACTGCAAGTATTACACTATATATAAAATATGTACTTCCTGATTTTCCTTCTGTTAATACTGTATAATGTTCATTTGTAAATAATGTAAGTATTGGAAATAGTATTGCTGCTGCACAAGATCCCACTGACACCATTCTAGTTAAAATTATCAATACTAATGCAAATACTAAACAGATTAATCCAATTTGCCAATTACTTAATAATAATACTCCTAGTGAAGTAGCAACACCTTTTCCTCCTTTAAATCCAAAAAATACTGGAAAGGTATGGCCTAGTATTACTGTTATACCAGCTATTTGTAACAACAATTCTTTATTCATATCTGGTATATTTCCTAAAATAATAGCTATTCCTATTGCAACAACTCCTTTTAGTATATCACAAATAAGTGTTATAGCTGCTGCTTTTTTCCCTACTGAACGGAGCATATTAGTTGTTCCTGCATTTCCACTTCCTTTTTCTCTTACATCAAATCCAGCAAATTTTTTACTAAATATTATTGAAAAATTTACACTACCTATGCAATATGCAATTATTGCCATAATTATATAAACTATCATTTTTAAAACCCCTCTTTCTTAGCTTCTTTGTCTGATTTCTCTCTTGCAATTATTCTTATTGGCGTTCCGGACTAATCCAAATTCCTTTCTTATCTGATTTACTAAATATCTTTCATAAGAAAAATGAAATAACTCTTTATTATTTACAAACACAACAAATGTTGGTGGTTTTGTTGAAACTTGTGTTCCGTAATATATTCTAAGCCTTCTTCCTTTATCTGAAGGTGGTTGTACTATTGCAATAGCTTCGTTTATTACTTGATTTAATACAGATGTTGAAATTCTTAATGAATTTTGTTTAGCTACATCGTTTATAAGGTCAAATAATTTATTTACTCTTTGTCCTGTTAATGCTGATATAAATATTATTGGTGCATATGATAAATATTTTAGTTTTTGATATATATCTTTTTTATAATTCTCTAATGACCCTGTTTCTTTTTCTACAGCATCCCATTTATTAACTACTATTATTATACCTTTTCCTGCTTCATGTGCTTCCCCTGCAATCTTTGCGTCTTGATCTGTTACACCTTCTACAGCATCTATCATCATTAAACAAACATCTGCTCTTTCTATAGCTAAAAGAGTTCTCATTATACTATATTTTTCTATTGTTTCTTTTATTTTGCTTTTTCTTCTTACACCTGCTGTATCTATTAATATATACTTTCCTTTTTCGTTTTCAAAATCTGTATCAATAGCATCTCTTGTTGTTCCTGCTATATCACTCACAATAGCTCTATTTTCTCCCAATATTTTATTTATTAAAGATGATTTACCTACATTTGGTTTACCAATTATAGCAACTTTTATTTTATTATCATCATTTTCTGATTCATCACTTTTAGGAAATTTATCATAAATTTCATCTAGCACATCTCCTATTCCTATTGCATTTGTCGCTGAAATTGGAAATGGCTCTCCTATTCCTAAATTATAGAATTCATAAACCTTATCTTTATCTTTTTCTATATTATCTGCTTTATTACATACAAGTACAATTGGCTTTCCTGACTTTTTAAGCATTAAGGCAATTTCTTTATCTGCTGCTGTTACTCCTTGCCTTATATCTGTTAAAAATATTATTACATCTGCCATTGCAATTGCTAAATTTGCTTGTTCTCTCATTTGAGAAAGTATTATATCATCTGAATCAGGTTCTATTCCTCCAGTGTCTATTATTGTAAAATCTCTTCCTCTCCAATTTGTTTCTGCATAAATTCTATCCCTTGTTACTCCTGGCGTATCTTGCACTATTGATATTCTCGAACCTGCTAAATAATTAAAAAATGTTGACTTACCTACATTTGGTTTTCCGAATTAGTGCTACTATTGGCTTTGACATTTTCTCTTCCTTTCTATTATGTTTTTTTGAACAAAGTCAAAAAACAACTAAAATTATATGTATATAGTATATCATAACTTTGTTTTAAATAACAAGAAAAAAGTAAAATTTTGAATATCAAAACTTTACTTTCTCTATATATCTACTATTTACTTATATTTTTACACATCCACCTATTACTTTTCCTCTATTTTGCTTGGGTAATGCAGATGCTCCTCCTGATAATACTATCATATCTCCAGTTTCTAATATTCCATCTGCTTTTAGTTTTTCAATACCAGCATTTATTGTATCATCTATTGATCCTTCTCCTTCACAAAGAATTGGATTAGCATTAAATACTAATGATAATTGGTTATATGTTTCTTTATTATCTGTAATTGCAAATATTGGACATAATGATGCTAATGCAGCTAATTTTGTAATAGAATCTCCTGTATGTGTATATGCAACTATTGCCTCTGCTTGAACTTGCTCTGCTGTTATACATGTTGTATATGCTAAAGCAGTTTCTACATCTTTTTTAATATGATCAAAATTTCTTTTATAAAATCTCTTCCAATATTTTATTGATCCTTCAGTAGCTTTTGATATTTTATCCATTGTTTTAACACACTCTACCGCATATTTACCCATAGCACATTCTCCTGATAACATAATGTCACTTGTAACATCATATACAGCATTTGCTACGTCACTTACTTCTGCTCTTGTTGGTCTTGGGTTTGTTGTCATTGATTCTAACATTTGTGTTGCAGTAACTACTGGCTTACCAAGTTTATTACATTTTTTAATATATTCTTTTTGATGAATTGGAACTTCTTCTAAAGGAACTTCTACACCCATATCTCCACGTGCTACCATTATTCCATCTGATACTTCTAATATTTCATCAAAATTATCTATACCTTCTTGACATTCGATTTTTGATATAATTTTTACTCTTTCTCCTCCATTTTCATCAAGAAGTTTTCTCATTTCTTTTACATCTTCTGCTCTTCTTACAAATGATGCAGCAATGTAATCAAATCCGTTTTTTACACCTGCTATTAAATCGTCATGATCTTTATCAGATATAAATGGTAATTCTAAGCTTATTCCTGGTATATTTACTGTTTTTCTACTTCCTAATCTTGCTGTATTTAGAGCTTTACAAACAATATCTTTCCCTTTTATTTCTGTTACTTCGAACTCAATTGCTCCATCATCTACTAATATTTTTGAACCAACTTTTACATCTTTATATGCGTTTTTATAAGTAAGTGTTGTTTTTGTATTATTTCCAATTATATCCTCATTATAAAAAGTAAATGTTTGTCCTTCTTTTATTTCTACTTTTTCATCTCTTGACTCTAAAATTCCTGTTCTTACTTCTGGACCTTTTGTATCTAACATTAAAGCTACTGGTTTTCCTAATTTTTCCCTTACTCTTTTAATTGTCTCTACTTTTTCACGATTTTCTTCATATCCTCCATGTGAAAAGTTTATTCTTGCTACATTTAACCCTGCTTTTACTAATTTAGTAAACATTTCTTCACTTTCACTTGCTGGTCCTATTGTACCAATAATTTTTGTTTTCCTAAAACTATTTTTCATTTTATTTCCTCCTTTTATACACCAAAGTGTATTATATCATAGTTTTAACAAATTTCAAGTTTTTTTTACATTTTTTGCATTTTTGTACATATCTTAATATTATTTACATATATTATTTCCATTTTTGATAATTTAATACAGTTCAACTTTTAGTAAATTATCGACTAAAAGTTATTTTGGAAATAAGGTTTTATTTTTAGTACATTTCAATTACTGAATGTAAATGTTTTTCATCTTCAGATTGTATTACTACAATATTTTTATTATCTTTTTTTGTGTACTTACAAAAAACATTATCTCCTAATTTAATTTCTTTTTTATACATAATTCTTATGTTATCAAAAGGTCTTTTATTATATACTTCTTCTGGCAATGCTTCATATGCTAAATCTAAATAATATAAATTGTGCATATGTTTATTAATATCAATATCTTTTCTAATTACTTTATATTTTATACTAGATATGAATTCTTTTGGTACTTGTAACTTGTCCAGCTTCTCTCCTTGAAATACTTCTTTTTCTTCAACATTATAACTATTAATTACTTTTTCTGTTATTTTCGTCATCTTACCTTCTTCTATATTAATTAATGTCCATTTTGAAGTTGCTATTGCACAAAGATTTTTATTTTCATCATAAATTTCAAAATCACGGTATGTAAAAAATCTATTTCCACCTCTTGCCCAAGTATGAACTTCTAGAGTTTGTCCATATTTTGGTCTATCTATGACTTTAAGTTTCCAGTCTAATAAAATCCATGTTAGTTTTTTTATTGGTATATCATTAGAACCATATCCTGCAACATCTGAATGATAAGCTCCTATGTTTTCTAACATTTTTAATATTGCACTATTTTTTATTTTATTATCTTTTCCTATATCTGTTAATCCCATTTTAAAGTTCTCTTTAAAAATCATTTTGTTACCTCTTTTCTTTAAGTCACATATTAACATGAAACCATTTTAATGTAATATTAATATCCAGGTTTTTTTAATAATTTGAACATATTTTTCTTATATTCTTCTACTCCTGGTTGATCAAATGGATTTACTCCTAATATACTTCCTGATACACTACAAGCTTTCTCAAAGAAATATATTAACTCTCCTAAATTTTCTTCGTCTAATCTATTCATCTTTATAGAAATATTAGGAACATTACCTGAAACATGTGCTTTTATTGTTCCTTCCATTGCTTTCTTATTTACATAGTCTAATGTTTTCCCTGTTAGATAATTTAATCCGTCCAAATTATCATCATCTGAATTTATTGTTATATCTGTTTTTGGCTCTTCTACATATATTACTGTTTCAAATAAATTTCTTTTTCCCTGTTGTATATATTGTACCATTGAATGTAAGTCTGTTGTATTATCAACTCCTTCTGGGGATATTCCTTTATTATCTTTTCCTTCACTCTCTCCAAATAATTGCTTCCACCATTCTGTAAAGTAATGCATTTTTGGTTCATAATTTACTAATATTTCTATATTTCTGTTTGATTTGTATAATAAGTTTCTTGCTACTGCATACTGATAACACTCATTATATTTTAAATTAGAATCGTCAAATCTTTCTTGAGCTACTCTTGCACCTTCCATTAATTTGTCTATATCAATTCCTGCTACTGCTATTGGAAGTAATCCTACTGCTGTTAACACTGAATATCTTCCCCCTACATTGTCTGGAACTACAAATTTTTCATATCCTTCATTATCTGCTAAGGTCTTTAATGCTCCTTTTTTCTTGTCTGTTGTTGCATATATTCTACTTCTAGCTTCATCTATTCCATATTTATTTTCTAATATTTCTCTAAATATTCTAAATGCAATTGCAGGTTCTGTTGTTGTTCCTGATTTTGATATTACATTTATAGAAAAATCTTTATTTGCTACATATTCTATTAGTTCATTCATATAATTTGAACTTAAGTTATTACCTACATATAATACTTGTGGATATTTTCTCTGTCTTGCTGTAAGTAAGTTATTAAATGAACTTGTTAAAGCTTCTATTACTGCTCTAGCTCCAAGATATGATCCTCCTATACCTATTACTAATAAAACATCTGATTCTTTTTTTATTTTTTTTGCTACTTTTTTTATTTTTTTAAATTCTTCTTTATCATAATTTGTTGGAAGTTCAAGCCAACCCACAAAATCATTTTCATTACTTGATCTTCTATGTAAATCTTTATGTATGTTTTCAACTTGTTCCTTATATTCCATAATGTTTTTCATTGTTATCCCACTATTTTTTAAGTTTAAACTAATCTCAGCCATAATTACACCTCCACTTTCTCTATTTTTTTCCAGTTACATTATATAAAAGTAATTTTTATAATTCAAGTTTTTAATGGAAGTTATTAAAGTTTTTTTATTTTTTTATCACCTCCTAAAAACTAAATTTACTTATTTATTGTATTACTTCATTCATTACTGCAGCTAAATATTTCATACTTGTTAGGCATTGTTCTAAAGTATTTCCTGTTGCTCCAACTTCTATTATACTTGCATACTTTCCCGTGTGTTGATTGTATCTAGACGTTGTTACCATCATCGTTTTAAATAGTCCTGGATACATTTCTTCTGCTTTTTGTTGTATTGCAACTGCAAACTTTAAATTTTCTCTCCAATTAGGATGCCAAAGACCACCTGCATCTGTACCTATTACAAACATTAATTGGGCTGCCTCTTCATCTCCAATTTTTACTGTTGGTGCATAGTCACTTCTTGAACCTACTGCATCTCTGTGAATATCTATTATTATATCACTAGAAGTTGTTTCTAATATATTTTCTACTGTTTTTAATGAACGCGTATATGATCCGTTATATGTTGGATAGTCATGATAATCTGTGCTATGTATTACATTATAGTTATAACTTTTTAAATATGTTTCTAATTCTGTACCTACTCTAATTACATTAAAGTTTACATCTGTTGTTCTAAAATTCCCTGTTGGTGTGTATGAATATTGTTCACTTGATGTATAACTTTCACAACTATGTGTGTGAAATAATATTATATTTTTATTATCAATTGTAATATCATCTGTATTTAATATATCATCTGTTAATACATAATCTGTTTCGTTTTTTATTTTTACATTTCCTACTTGTGTATTGCTATTATCACTTATTGGATTTTCCGTTATTACTTCTGTTCCTACTCCTGCTTCTGCTACTGTTTGATTTTCAGTTTCTTCACTATCCTCACTATTTTCTTCAGTATTTTCACTTGTTTCTTCTGTTATTATATTTTCATCAGTATCTTCCATTCCTTTTATAGAACTTATTTGTGTTTCAAGCATTATCTGTAAAAAGTTTTTATCTTCTATATCATCTTCTTCTGATGCTATATTTTTATACTCTTCATTTATATTAGAAATTACAGGTATTGTTTGATCTAATACTTGTAACATGCTGTTTTCTGATAAAAAGTTTATTTTATTTACTATTTTTTGTAAAATATCATCACTGTTATTGTCATTTCCTTTTTGAAAATTTTTACTTACAAAAAATACTACTATACCAGTTAATATTATTCCTATAGAATATTTTAATAAGTCTTTCATTTTCAAAACTGTAATATTAAACATATTTTTCTCCTTGTCTTACGTTATTATATATATATATATTCATAAAACAGAAAAATATGTGAACAAAAGTAAAAATTTAATTTTTTATTCTTGCTATCTATTTTAAATCAGTAGCAATTTTTATAAAAGTATCATATAAAACAAATTGGTGGTATTTCCTATATAATAAAAACTATATAAAAAAAATTCGGACATCTCCGAATTTTTAAGACTTTACACTTTTCTCCAAAACCAACTCAAACTTCTATTAGGATTTTTCTTGTTTGTTTCTCTTGCTTCTATATCATCTACCCATAAATATGAGGCAAACGAAATAAATACAAATATACAATCTATAATAATACATTTTAGTAATGTTAATACCATATCTTTAAATTGCTCAGATAATGTTGCTATTTGTGCTACGTGTATGATTAATATTATTAAATATACAAATAATAGAACTGCTGTTATCATACTCTTTTTTATTTCGTGTGATAAAAAAACTAATAATACTGTTGCTACAAGCATTAATAATAATGTTAATGGATTCGATATATCAAATATAAACATTTTCCCCTCCATTTTCTTTTATTTATTCATACTATAACATTAAATATTATATTATTCAATATTTTTTATTAACTTAATATTAAATTTAATATTAAATTTTGATTACAATTTTTTTATTTTAACTTTTTTTCTATTAAATCTGCTATTTCTTGTGCCTTTTTTGTTATATATTCTTGGTCTTCTCCCTCTATCATAACTCTTACTAGTGGCTCTGTTCCTGAAGCTCTAATTAGAACTCTTCCGTTTCCAGCAAATTCTTTTTCTAATCTATCTATTGATTCTTTTATTTCCTTATCTTTATCATAATCGTATTTTTTATCTGCATTTACTTTTGCATTTATCAATACTTGTGGATATAATTTTACAATACTTGAAAGTTCTGATGCTTTTTTTCCTTCTTCTAATATTGATTTTATTAACATTAATGATGTAAGTATTCCATCTCCTGTTGGATTATAATCAAGTAAAATTACATGTCCTGATTGTTCTCCACCTAAATTAAATCCATCTTTTAACATTTCTTCTAGCACATATCTATCTCCAACTTTTGTTTGAAGTAATTCTAAACCATTGTCTCTTGCATATTTTTTTAAGCCTAAATTACTCATTACTGTTGCAACTATTGTATCTTTGTTTAACTTTCCTCTTTTTCTTAGATTTTGAGATATTATAGCTAAAAGTTTGTCTCCGTCTATTTCGTTTCCTTTTTCGTCAACTGCTAGACATCTGTCACCATCACCATCATATGCAACTCCTAAACTTAAACCATTATCTACTACATATTTTTTCAATCCATCTAAATGTGTTGAACCACATTTATTATTTATATTTATTCCATCTGGATTATTATTTATTATTTTATATTTTATTCCAAGCACTTTAAATATTTTTTCTGCAACAAATGATGTTGCTCCATTTGCTGTATCTAGTGCTACTACAAAATCATCTCTATTATATTTTGCAATGTCATCATCAAAGTTTTTTCTAAAGAAATATACATATTCGTCTATTAAGTCAAGACAATATTCTGCAATTCCAACTTTATCTCCGACAGCTTTTAACTCGTCTAATTTTCCAGATTCCATTACTTCTTCTATTTCTTCTTCTAACTTGTCTGGAATTTTCATTCCCTTATTACTAAAATATTTTATTCCGTTAAATTCATATGTATTGTGTGATGCCGAAATTACAACACTTGCATCTGCATTTAATTTTCTTGTTAAATATGCTACTGCTGGTGTTGGAATTACTCCTAATAATTTTACATTTGCACCATAGCTTAAAAATCCTGATACCATTGCACTTTCTATTAATGTTCCAGAAATACGGGTATCTCTTCCAATTAATATTACTGGTGTATGGTCTGAATGTTTTGATAAGACACATGCACCTGCTTTTGCTACTTTATAAACTAATTCTGGTGTTAGTTCAGTATTTGCTATTCTTCTAATTCCATCTGTCCCAAAATATTTTCTCATAAAATTACTCCCTTACAAAATGTTTTATTTTCTTTTAGTTTTAAATGTTTTCTTTATCTTATTTAAAGCATCATCTTTGGCTATCATCATCTTTTCTTTTAAACTTAATGTCATCATATGTGGAACATCTATATCTATCCTTTTATTTTGCAACACTAAACTAGGGTTTATAGTTGTTAACTCTTCTAATTTTTTTTCTCCAATCAACTCATTTAATTCTGATAATATTTGTGGTATTTTTGGGTATATAGTATTTTGTCTATGTACATCTGATCCAAGAAAATGAATCATATTTCCCTCATAGAATTTTCTAACTATCATTTCTGCTTTTTTTCCATATTGTCCTATTATGCTTCCATAATTTGCTTGCATTAAAACTCCCTTTTCTACTAAGTCATATATTAATTCTGGCTCTCTTTGTACAAAACTATATCTTTCTGGATGTGCAAGTATTGGAACTAGTTTATATTGTTGCATTTCATATACTATGTCATATAAATTAAGTGGTTCAGCATTTAATGGTAACTCAAATAATACATAGCTTGTATCATTTATTGTTGATGCTTTTCTCTCTTCTAGTAATTTTATTATATTTTCTGACATATATACTTCATTTCCTAAATATAGTCTCATATCTATATTTTTTGCTTGTAAATTTTCATAAATAGCATTTATCCAAACTTCTCTTTCAGGTACATTTGTTTCATAATAACCTTCCATATAATGTGAAGTTGAAATTATTGCATCAAAACCTACACTCTTCGCTTCTTTTATTAAATTAAATGTTTCTTCTATACTCCTAGATCCATCATCTATATTTGGTAAAATATGTGAATGAATATCTATCATTGTTATCTCCTTTTGCTTCTATTTTAATTTTTTCTTTTCTTCATCCAAATATTGGTTTATTTGATTTAGTATTTCTGTTGTTTTTTCTATAGATACATCTTCTGTATTTTCTATTTTTATATTGTTTCGCAATGCTTTTGGTATGTCTGGATCCTCATCTGTGCTTTCTATTTTATTTTTATTACTGCTTGTTTTCTCAATATAATTATTATTTATTTCAGTATTTGATTCTTTTTTATCTATTATATTTGATGCCCTTTCATATATGTCTCTGCTTGCTTTTTTTGCCATTCTGTTTTTTGGTTTCGTCTCTACAATTGAGGTTGAACCATAATAATATGATTGCTCATATTTTTTAGCATCTACTGTAATTTTATTTAAAATTACTCCTGCTATTTTTCCACCTACATTATTTATGTTTTTTATTACTCTTTTTAAATCTTCTTTTTTAGTATCATTACTTGCCGTTACAATTACTGTTGAGTCTACTATTCTTGCTAATATTAAAGAATCAGTTACTAATTGGCTTGGTGTTCCGTCAAAAATTATTATATCACATAATTCTTTTAATCTTTCCATTAAATCTATCATTTGATCAGAAACTAATAATTCAGATGGATTTGGTGGAACGTTTCCAGCTGCTATTACATATAAATTTTCTACATCTGTCTCTTGTATATAGTCTGCTAAATCGTTTGATGCATCTGCACCTTCATTCCAGTCTACTCCTGACAAATAATTTGAAAGTCCTGGTCTTGGTGATACTCCAAATATTGAATATATTCTTCCTTTTCTCATATCAGCATCAATTAATACAACTTTCTTTCCTGCTTGTGCAAATGTTACAGCTAAATTTGATGATATCCAAGATTTTCCTTCTCCTGGAAGAGTTGATGTTATTAATATACTTTTTAATTTTCCTTTTGTATTCATGAATTGAATATTAGTTCTTAATGTTCTAAATATTTCTGAAATAGGGGATTTTGGATCTTGATGTGCTACTAGTTCTTTCTTCATTATTTTTTACCTCCTTTTCTCTTTTGTAATGAATTTCCATATACTGGTATTGATGCAAGTACTGGTAATTTAAATTCTTTTTCTATATCATCTGCTACTTTTATAGTTGTATCTAACATATTAGCTATTAGTACATATACTATAGCTATTACTAACCCAATAAATGCAAATATTACAACATCTCTTTCATGATTTATATTAGATGGAGTATTATCTACTTCTGCCTCATCTACCACATAAACATTATTTATATTATAAATTTCTGATACTTTTTCTGTAAATACTTCTGCTACTTCATTTGCTATTTTTGCAGAATCTTGTGCACTTTCAGTTGTTACTGATATTTCAATAACTTCAGTATCTTCTACCGCACTTACTGAAACATTATTTTTTAAACTCTCCCATGAGATATCCATATCTAAATTAGATATAACCTGGCTTAATACATCTTTACTTTGTACTAATACACTATATGTTGAAACCAATTTTGAATTTAATGTTATATCTGTTGTCGTAATTGAAGTTGTTGATTCTTCTTCATCACTTTCTGAACTTGAACCTGCTAATACTAATGTTGTTGAAGATGTATACATAGGTGTTGTAAAACCTACTGTATATATTACTCCTAATGCTATAAATATTAATACTATTAATATTATATGTATTTTTTTACTCCAAAAAATATTAAATAATTCTTTTAAATCTAATTCTTCCATATTTCCTCCCCATTTCTTATATCTCTTGTTCGTACCTTTATAGTATACCTTTAACTTTATTTTTTTGCAATATTTTTAACAAAAAAAATCAAGATATTGTAATATAATAAATATCTTGATTTTAATAAAATACCCTCACAGCTTACGCTGTTTGCATTTTTAATTTATTTAGTTCTTCTATGCTTAAATGAGTATATTTTATTATATCTTCGTCCTTCATATTGCTTTTAAGCATTTCCTTAGCTACTTGATTTATCCCTTCGTTTATTCCTTCGTTTATCCCTTCCTTTATACCTTCTTTTTTACCTTTTTTATAATTATTTTTTAAAAATTTTATAAATGTATTTTCGAAATTTTCCATGTCTCCTTCTCCTCCTTCTATTATCATTTTTTCATATTCTTCTTCTCCTTCTTCTCCTAAGTATTCACTTATTTTCCCTGAATATTTTAATATTAAATATAAGCATTTTCTTTCTTTATTATTTAATTTGATTTCTTCCAACTTTTCTGTTATCTCTCTTATTTCTTCTTCTGTTTTTACCTTCTCAAATTATTATACTTTGCAATAAAAAACAAAAAGAATAAAACTCTCCCTCAGCTTACGCTGTTTGCATTTTTAATTTATTTAGTTCTTCTATGCTTAAATGAGTATATTTTATTATATCTTCGTCCTTCATATTGCTTTTAAGCATTTCCTTAGCTACTTGATTTATCCCTTCGTTTATTCCTTCGTTTAT
>CAZQTH010000017.1:27154-29866 GCA_964596175.1 uncultured Clostridium sp.
CCTTCCTTTATACCTTCTTTTTTACCTTTTTTATAATTATTTTTTAAAAATTTTATAAATGTATTTTCGAAATTTTCCATGTCTCCTTCTCCTCCTTCTATTATCATTTTTTCATATTCTTCTTCTCCTTCTTCTCCTAAGTATTCACTTATTTTCCCTGAATATTTTAATATTAAATATAAGCATTTTCTTTCTTTATTATTTAATTTGATTTCTTCCAACTTTTCTGTTATCTCTCTTATTTCTTCTTCTGTTTTCACCTTCTCAAATGCCATTGCTACTGATATTCCTGTTCTTTCTTCTAATAATTCTTTTATTGTATAATTATTTATATCTACTAAATTATATATTGGATATTTTTGTTTTGGAAATATCCTTTTTTTATCTTCTTTTTCTTCTATTGTAAACTTTGCATCCCATTTCTTCTTTGCTGTACTTAATACTATTGGATATATTGTTGGATAATCTCTTTCTCTTGCTCTTTTTAATCCTCTACTATTTATGATTGCTACACAATATTCTGTTATTCTTTCCGGCATGCTATAGTCTACTATACTTTGATGTTCTATTAATATAAATTCTTCTCTTCCTTTCATTTTATATATTATATCTGATTCTCTTACCTCAAATCCTAATCTTGTATTAAACTTCCTATTGTATTTTTCTATTTCTTCTTCTTTTATGTTATATCCTATATATTTTTTTAGAAAACTTGTAAATTCTTCTTTATTATCTAACAATTCTTTAAATACTTTATCATGATATTGGTGTTTTTTATTTCTTTTCTTATTTATATTTTCCTTACTTTCTTTTTTTTCTAAATAATATTTTTCATTTAAATCTTTTAATTTTATTGGAATTACTGATAAATATTCCCAATAATCTTCAATAGTAAATTTTACCACTTTCATTCTCCTTTATTTTAGTTTATTTTACTATAAAAGTCAATTTGCTTTTATAGTAAATGTTATGCTTTTTCTATATTATTCTTTATTTTTCTCTTCTTCTCACCTTCTCTCTCACTTTTTCTTTGCATTCTTTTTTGAGGATTACGATTAAAAAACCTGAAATAATCACTATATGAATTAAAATAAAAAAATACAATAATAACACAAAATGTATTACTATTGTATTTTATCACTTTTTATTATACTTTGCAATAAAAAAACAAAATAGTTATTCTTTTTAACAAAGAAATTAAGATATTGTAATAATATCTTTTTGTAAATTCTATTTCTCTTCTTTAGCATTTTTTTAATTTATGAATGAGATTTTTATCTTTTGTTCTTTCGCCCAGAGATGTAATCAATTAAAGTATATAAAGTCAACAGTATCCATAAAAAATATGGATACTGTCGTTATTTACTATTAATATTTATTTGTTCTTAATTTTAATATTTTATATCTCTAGATTTTATCTTAAATACTACTGCTAGAATAATTGCTATTCCTAATACTATAAATAATGCACTTTTAATTCCTGCTGCTGGAAGGATTGTTGATGCTGTTGTTGTATCTGTATTAATTTCTTGTATATTTGTACTATTTGTTTGTGCAGAATTAGTTGTATCATCTTCATCAGTATTATCATCTTCTTCTGATGTGTTACTACTCTCTACTACTGTTACTGTAATTAAACTATTAAAATCAAAATCATTTGTTCCATCTGTTACAAAACCATCAGTAAGACTTATTGTAAAATCTTCTCCTGCTTCTAATCCTTCTACTAGAGTTAATGTTATCTTTGCTATATTTGTATTTGCTGTGGCACTACTTGTATCGCATAACAATGTATTATTTGCATATTCAGCATTCCATCCATTTAATCCTTCTACTGTTATATCTTCAACTATACTTTCATCATATTCTAATGTTGCTTGATATGCTAGTACTACACTTTCTTCATCTGCTTCTGTTGTCATACTACCTATTGATAATATTAATTCTACTGTTGTTGTTCCTTCTTCTATTGTTGTATCTCCTGTTAAATTCATTTCAACATTTTCTACTGCGAAACTATTTATTGTTACTGATGTTATTATCATTAATATCATTATCATTATTACTACTATTTTTCTTTTCATTTTAGACCCTACCTTCACATTATTTTTTTATAATTTTATCATTATTTTCCTTTTTCGACAACAATCCTTGTATTAAACTTTAGTTACAATTTTATTACAAAAGCATTACAACACAACATAAATAAAAGAACAAATTGGTATAATCTAGTTTGCTCTTTTACAATTATTATTTTTCTAATCCTAATATTATTCTCCTAATTATTACTAAATCTTTAATATTTACTTCTTCATCTTCTACTAAATCTGCTGCAATTGTTTGGAATTCGTCAAGTTCTTCCAATGACAATATATTTTTTCTTATTTTTACTAAATCTTTTACATCGACTTTTCCGTCTTTATTTATGTCTCCTCTTACTATTATGTAGTAGGTTCCTTCATATTCTGTAACTAACTTATCTCCTGTGGCTACTATTTCGTCACTTTGCAGTTCTTCCTCTTCTCTATATACTATATATTCTACATTTCCATCTAATATTTCTTTAAAGTCTTCTAATGGTGTATCATGACTTACTCCTAGTATATATTCTCCATCTATTATATATTCTTCACTTTCTAATTCTTGCTCGTATTGTATTTCAAATTCTATTTTTGTCTCATTTCCTGCTTCATCTATCGCTGTTAATTCATA
>CAZQTH010000018.1:0-26897 GCA_964596175.1 uncultured Clostridium sp.
TATTGTAACAACTCATGTTTATTCAGAAAGAACTTATAAAATTCTCCACAGGAATTGTAGTGTTACAATTGATGTGAAACAAAAACAATAAAAATTGAATAAGTGATTCAAATCATATATAATTAAGTTGCTAAACAAAAATTATATAAAGGAGATTGAATCACTTATGAATAATATTATAACAGAAAATAATAAAAAAAGATACCTTCCACACGATATTAATACAAGAAAATATGCAGTAGAGATGTATAGAAATTGTGGAGATATAGATTATGTATGTAGAAAGTATCATATATCAAGGAGTTCATTATGGAGATGGAATAAGGCTTATGATGGAACGATAGAAAGTATAACAGATAAATCACATAAACCAAAAACAAGGCATCCAAATGCACATACGAATAGAGAAATAAGATGGATAAGAAATTATGTGAAAAGAAATCCAAGAATAACATTATGTGAGTTATGGGTAAAATTAAAAAGAGAAAAAGGATATACAAGAACAATAACAGCATTATATAGAGTAATGAGAAGGCTGAATATAAGATTCTATAAAGGAATGAATATAAAGGACACATCAAAAAAGAAGCATAATAAAAAATATAATACACCAGAGAATGTAGGAGAGAAAGGACAAATGGACGTAAAATACGTACCAAATGAATGCAAGAGTGAACAAATAGCAGAAGATAAAAGATATTACCAATATACATATATAGATGAAGCAACAAGAGAAAGATATTTATATTGGTATGAAGAACATACACCAACAAATACAGTAGACTTTGTGAAGAGAGTAATAAAGTATTTAGGATATAAACCCAAAGAAATACAAACAGATAATGGAATAGAATTCACATATAATAGAGCAGATATAAAGAAAGAACATCCATTAGATAAGTTATTAAAAGAGTTAGGAATAAAGCATCATAAGATACAGCCAAGGACACCAGAGCATAATGGAAAGGTGGAGAGAAGTCATAGAAATGATAACGAAAGATTTTATAGTTATCTAAAGTTTTATAGCCTAGAGGATTTAAGAGAACAAGGGAAAAGATACGTAAAGAGGTCAAATGAAATACCAATGGCAGTATTAGGATATTTAACACCAAAAGAGAAGAGAGTAAAATTAGAAGAATTAAAAATGGTTAATTGTGCAATTTAATTATATAGATTAAATTTTTATATAATTTTGTTTCACATCATTGACACATATACACAACTTTCGACAAAAAAATTAATAATGTATTGACAAAACATAAAAAACAATATACACTGTAGATATTATTCTATGTGTGTATTGTAAAATAATTTTCAAGAATTATCTTACAGTAATAGGAGGCTTAAAGCCTTCTATTTTATTTACGAGACGTAAAATAATACAGTTGAATTATAAAAAAAGATACTATATTGTAAAATACATAAAATGTGTAACAATAATTATTCAATCTTAAAATTTTAATAAAAATATATTTAATTTTTTTGCTTTTGAGCAAAATAAAATTAAGAATATATATTTGTAGAAAAACAAATAAAAATTCAATATAGGCAATTTCCTTAAAGCTGTTTAAAACATTACATTTAGTGGAATTAGAAAAAATTATAAAAAACTAGGCTATACTTTTCTTTACATTTAAAAATCATTATGATATAATTTTTTTGATAAACAAGAGAGGTGAAAATTTTGAATCAAATATTGAGTATAGAGCAACCAAATCCAAAAAAAGAAAAAAAAGAAAAAAAAGAAAAGAAACAAAAAAATAAAATGCCGAAAAGCAGTGGAGGACAAATCGAAATAGCTAAAATAGTTAGATTTTTTTCTATAGTACTTATTATTTTTGGTATAATAATGGTAGGTAGTGGATCTTATTCTATGTACCAAAATACACAAACAGGAAATAGTAATGCAAAACCAACTATATATGTAGAAGAAGTATCAGAAACACAATTAAATTTACAAGTAACCCATGATAGTAGTTTACAAAAAGTAACATATAGTTGGAATGATGGAGATTCAGTAGAGTTAAATGCATCAGGGAAAAAGAGCGTAGAACAATTAATAGAAATACCAACTGGAGAAAATACTTTATATGTATATGCTGTGGATCAAGAAGGTAGAGAGACAAATTATTCAAGAGTATATACAAGAGAAGGAGATATAACAATTAATTTTGAAGTAGATGGAAGTAATCTATTAATAACAGCAAGTGGAAAAAATGAACTTTCTTATATGACATATAGATGGGATGATGAAGAAGAGGAAAGAATAGATATTAATAGTACGGAAACTGAACAATCAATAGAAATACCAATGGGTCAACATACTCTAACAGTAGCAGTTGTAGATGTAAATAATACAA
The DNA here is from genome assembly GCA_964596175.1 of uncultured Clostridium sp. Lineage (GTDB taxonomy): Bacteria > Bacillota > Clostridia > TANB77 > CAG-508 > CAG-269. The sequence continues at coordinate 2,361 of CAZQTH010000018.1, forward strand.
CTGAAACTAAGGAACAAGAAGTAAAAGGAGTAACTAAACCAACAGTAGAAGTAACAACAGATGGTTCATCAAACTTTATTATAAAGGCATCAGATGATGAGGGAATTACAAGAATAGAATTTATATTAAATGACACAAATAAAGCTGCAATTGATTTAGATAGAGTGTATCCAGATGCAGAAGATAGAAAAGAATTTGAATATTATTATCCAATGATAGATGGTGAAAATAGGTTAGAAGTTACTGTTTATAATGAAAGTGGAGTAAGTGAAACAGTTAAAGTTATGGTAAGTAGATAAAAAAACCTCCTACAAAATTTGTAGGAGGTTAAAAAAGGTGAAAAAATGATGAATGAACAATTATTTTGGTTATTAACATATTTTTTAATATATTCTTTTTTAGGATGGGCAATGGAATCAATTTATAGATCAATATTGGAAAAGAAAATGATAAATACAGGATTTTTGAGAGGACCAGTTTGCCCAATATATGGGAATCGGTGCTATTATAATTATTACAATTCTAAGTAAATTGTCAAATAATATGATAGTGCTTTTTATCAGTTCAGCTATTATATTAACACTTTTGGAATATATAGTAGGACTAATATTAGAATCTGTATTTCATACAAAATATTGGGATTATTCGAACCATAAATTTAATTTTCAAGGAAGAATATGTTTATCAAATTCTATATATTGGGGAATATTGGGAATTCTGTTTGTAAAATATATTCATCCATTTATACAGCGATTTTTAGAAAATGTAAATATAAATTCATTGTATTTTGTAGTTACAATTTGTAGTATATTATTTATTATAGATACAATAACAAGTATAGTGAAACTAAAAAATATAAAATCAGCATTAGAAAGAATAGAACAATTAAATAATGATATAAAAGAAAAATTAAAAGAAATAAAATCAATGTCGGCAGAAAAAGAAAAGAATATAGAAAAATTAGCTTTAACTGAAAATATACAAAAATTAATCAATGAATTAAATGAAAAAAGAAATAAAATAATTTTTGGATTATATAAAAATGTATATAGACTAAAAAAAGCTTTCCCTGCTATAGATACTAAAGAAATAAGGGAAATATTAAATAAAAAGATAGAATTAACGAAAATTAATAAAAATAAAGGAAATAAAAACTAAAAAAGGCTTGAAAAATATAAACACATTTGTATATAATAAAGCTAAATAAAATAAAGGAGCAAGCAAATGGTGCAAGAGATATATATTATAGATGATGATGATTCATCAATTGTAATTTTTAGAGAATTATTTAAAAATGATCCTGAGTATAAATTTATTAGTGTAAAAACAGAGCAAATAGATTTAGCACTAAAAAATATACCATCTTTAATTGTAATAAATGAAGATGCAATTGATAGAGATGTAATAGATTTATGTAGGAAGATTAGAAAAGATGAGGATAATACAATAACACCAGTAATAGTAGTGTCTTCTAAAAAAAGTAAAGAGCATAGAGTAAGAATTTTAAGAGAATCAGTAGAATATTTTATAAAAAAACCAGTAGATGAAGAATATCTATACTATACTGTAAAAAATCTAAATAGACTTCTTTCAAGTAACAGAAGAGTAAGTCCTTTAACAGGACTTCCTGGTAATGTACAGATACATGCAGAATTGAAAAAGAGATTAGGAAGAAAAGAGGCTTTTTCTGTTTTATATTTAGATTTAGATAACTTTAAAGCATACAATGATGTATATGGATTCTTAAAAGGAGATAAAATAATAGAGTTTACTGCTGATACAATAGTAAGTTGTGTTCATAGTGATGAATTAGAAAATAGTTTTGTTGGTCATATTGGAGGAGATGACTTTGTAGCGATTGTACCAGGAATTAATTGTGAAAAATTATGTCAAAATATAATTTCACTTTTTGATAGAAATGTAGGTCAATATTTTACAGATGAAGATAACGAAAAAGGATATATTGAAGTAGCAAATAGAAAAGGGATAATAGAACAATTCCCATTAACATCTTTGTCAATAGGAGTTGTTGTAGCTGATATAGATAGATTTCACAATATACTAGAAATAGGAGAAGTGGGAGCACAAGTAAAACATGTTGCTAAATCAGTTATGGGAAGTAGTTATGCGATAGATAAAAGAAGATAATTAAAAAAATAAAAAAAGGTTTAGATTTTAAAAGGTTTTAGATTTTATTAAAACCTTTTTTATTTTTGTTCTAAATTAAAATTGTCCTTCATAAACTAATACAAGAAAAGTTTAGGAGGTTTTTTATGGACAAGGTTAATTTATTAGATAATGTAGAAGAATTAACATTATACACAGGAACATTTGGAAGGCAAAAATGTACATGTTCTTGTATTGGATGTACACAAGAAAGTTATGGAAGGAGGCATAAAGATTATCAGGGAAAATTGGAACAAATAAATGTTATAATAGAAAAATTACCTAATCTAAAAAATGCATACATATTAGGAAACCCAGATGTATCAGTAGATACAGAGTTTTGTAATAAAGCAGCAAAAAAATTTATAGAAGCAGGAAAAAAAGTAATGTTTTCAACATCTGGATATAATGGAATAGAAGTTGTAAAAACACTAACAGAAGGAATAAATAGTAAAGATATTAACTATATAAGTTATAGTGTAGATACAGTAAATAATGAAAAATTACAGTATTTAAAAGGAACTAAAAAAATAAATTTGAGTGAAATAAATGAAGCAATTAAATATTGCTTAAGTAAAAAAATAATAGTGAAGATACAACCAACAATATGGGAAATAAATCAAGATGACTATAAAGAAATAATAGATTGTTATTCTAAAGTAGGAATAGAGTGGTTTACTTTCCACGTAGGTAGTTTTGAATCGCTACAAGGAAGAACTATTCCGTTAAATCATGTGAATCCGAAAAAATGGATTGAAATTATAAAAGAGATAAATAGATTAGCAATAAGGAAAAATTTAAAAATTAAAGCTCCTAAAATATTTTTAGATGAAGAAGAATGGAAAAGATATAAGGAAGAAAATAAAGTTTACTGTCAAAATGGAGGAAGAGGACTTCAAATATGGATGCAAGAAGACGGACTAAAAGCTACATTTTGTCCAGTATTATCTGAGATTATGCCAGAATTTACTTTTGATTTAGAAAAAGAAAAACCAAAAATTTTAAGTAATGAAAAGAATAATTGTACAGTTTGTAGTAGATGTCTAGATGATAAAATAAAGAAAATGTCAGTAAAAAAAGATGGAAGAGAATTTTTATTAAATAACAAAATGGTACATAATGTATGTCGTTACTATTCAGAAAAAAGAAGATATGGATAGGAGATTGTTATGGATAATACAAAAGATATAACTATAAAAGACATTATTTATATTGCTAAGATGAAAAATAAAAATATAGATAAAAATAAAATAATAAAAGCTTATGAATATGCTTCATTTATGCATAAGAATCAAAAAAGAAAATCAGGTGAGTCGTATATAATCCATCCATTAAATGTGGCATATATATTAGCAGAATTAGGGCTTGATACAACAACAATATGTGCAGCCCTTCTTCATGATGTAGTAGAGGATACAAATGTTACTTATGAAGACATAAAAGAAAGGTTTGATAAAGATATAGCAGAACTTGTAGAAGGAGTAACAAAACTAGGTAAATTGTTTAAAACAATAGAAGAAAGTCAAGCAGAAAATTATAAAAAAATGTTTATTGCTATGGAAAAAGATATAAGAGTTATAATATTAAAACTAGCTGATAGACTGCATAATGTTAGAACATTACAATATTTAAGAAGAGACAGACAAATTGCAATTAGTAAAGAAACAATAGAATTATATGCACCAATTGCACATAAGCTTGGTATGTATGATATGAAAATGAAATTACAAGATGGAGCATTTAAGTACTTGTATCCAGAAGATTATGAGAAAATAACAAAGGAACTGGGAGAAAAATTAAATGATAATAAAGAGCTTTTAAAGAAAACAAGAAACAGAATAATTCAAGAATTAAAAAGACAAAGAATATTTGCTGACGTAAAAATAGAAACTAAATATTTATTTAATATATATAAAAAAATGATAGAAAAAAATCTTAATATGAGTCAAATAAAAGATTTATTTTCAATTAAAATAGTAACAAAAAATAAAAAAGAATGTTATAAAATATTAGGCATATTAAATATAATATATTCATTAGTTCCAGGGACATTTAAAGATTATATAGCTATTCCTAGAAACAATATGTATCAGGCAATACACGAGATATTATTAGGAGAAAAAGGAGTGGTATTTGAAGCACAAATATGTAGCTATAAAATGAATCAAATTGGTAAATTTGGAATAACAAATTACTTTTCTTATATAATGGATAATAATAAAAAAGGAACTGAAGGAAAATTTGAAAATAATTTATCTGGAATTCATGATAGTTTAGAATTAGGTGAAATTATTGAAAATCCTGAAAAATTTTTAGAAACATTAAAAGATGAAGTTTTAGATGATGAAGTATATGTATTTACACCAAAAGGAGATATAAAAGTACTTCCAAAAGGATCTACGCCAATAGATTTTGCTTATAATATACATCAAGAAGTCGGTGATCATATAAAAAGGTGTATAATAAATAGTATATCAATGCCGTTTATTACCAAGTTAGAAAATGGGAATATAGTAGAAATAGAAATAGGAGAAAGAGAAACAAATTTCCAAGAAGAGTGGTTAAAAGATGTAAAAACAGCTAAAGCAAAAGCAAGAATGGTAAAATTACTAAATAAAAATAAACAAAAGCCAGTAAAAGAAAAAACATTTGAAATAATGGCAAAAGATAGAAAAAATTTAGCAATAGATATAACAAATATTTTTACAGAAAATAAAATAAATATAGAAAATTTAGAAGCTAATGTAGAAAAAGAACAAGCAATAATTAGAATTACTATACAAGAAAAGCAAAAAGATCTTCTAATTAATACTATGGAAAGATTAGAAAATATAGATAGTGTGAAAATGGTTAAATTAGAATAAATTTATATATTTATAAATTGCAATTTTTTACTAAATTCGGAGGATAGAGATATACAAATATTAGATTTTCAAGTGGAGCAGATAGATAAAAAAACATTTATAGTACATTATAAATCAAAACATAATGGGGAACAGATTGTACTCAGAACCTCAATATGGATTTGTGAAAATAAAGAATTCAAACTATATTTTCACCAAGGAACTATAAAAAAATAAGACAACCGCAATCCCACTGAATTTAGACAGTGGGCAAAGTTTGCCAAAAGTATATTTCCTGTATCATACTGTCGGTATGAGTATATGTAGATTAAAGAACAAGAGAAAATATTTAATAGAATTTTATTAGTGTAAAATAATTATTCTAAATATCAAACTTAAGCATATACATATTAAAAAGAGGTATGTATATGCTTATTATAAACCAAAAAAGAATAAAAATTGTATTAGGATTTTTATTAATTTCATTATTTACTTTTTCTTGTGGCGTTGTAAAAAAAGAGAATAATGATATAACAAATGAAACATTAGAAACAATTGAAACAACAGCAACACCAGTATCTGGGAAAACCGTTGTATTAGATGCTGGACATGGTACACCAGACGAAGGGGCTGAAAGTAGCGATGGAGTAACAGAAGCAGAGACAAATCTGAAGATAACATTAAAAGTACAAACTCTATTAGAACAAAGTGGTTGTGAAGTTCTATTAACACGTTCAGATAATAACGCAATTTATGATTTAGACAGTAAGACTTTAAAACAAAAGAAAGTATCAGACATAAAAAATAGAGTTAAAATAGGAAATGAGTCTTCAGCAGATTGTTTTGTTTCTGTTCATCTAAATAAAATATCACAATCACAATATTATGGTTGGCAGTGCTTTTATAATACTAAAAATGAAAAAAGTATTGATTTAGCAGAAAGTATACAAGAAAGTTTAAATGAGGCAATAGAAAAAGAAAATAACAGAGTTGCAATGAAACTAGATAGTATATACATTATGAAAAATGTAGAAATTCCAATTTCTATTGTGGAATGTGGCTTTTTATCAAATCCAGAAGAGGAAAAACAACTTTTAGAAGATAGCTATCAAGAAAGTTTGGCTTGGGGGATTTATAATGGAATAATGGAATATTTCTTAAAATTAGAAGAAATTTAAGTGTATAGTACAATTCATTTTTTAGTTGTCAACAAAATTGTTTTTGTATTTATTTAAAAATATATCAAAAAAAGAGTGTAGAGAATATTTTAAATAATGAAAATGTAAAATCATACATGGAAAACCAAATAGTATAAAAGAGCAAAATAATGGAAATTCCAGAAATTTTGCTTTTTTTTGTTAAAAGTGATATAATAGAAGTGTAGAAAATGCAAAGGAGGAAATTTCTATGGGAGAAGTAATAGGTTTTAATGATAGAAGAAGAAATTTTGTAAAGGGAATCCAATTAACTGATGCAAATCAAATGAAAGAAAGAGGCGGAATAAGAGAAAAAGCATATGATTATTATCGTAGTTTATCTCCAGAAGAAAGATCTGAAATACAAAGAAGACAAAGAGAAATAAGAGCAAGAAGAGCAAGAAGAGAAAGAAGAGAAAGAGATGCTAATATAGACAGACAACTAAGAAAAATAAAAAAGGGTAATAATAAGGGTAATGATAAAAAAGAAGTATTTACAGGACGCAAAAAACAGTTAATGGTGGCAATATTAGCTGCTTTCTCTGTAGGAATCGCAATTACAGCAGTTACGGGAGCAAAGAATCTTTATGATACAAATCAAAGATTACAAAATGAAGAAAATTTAGAAATAATTTCACAAAATCAAGACATGTTACAACAATTAGGAATAAGTCAAGATATTATTGATGAAATACAAAGTTTGCAAACTGAACTTAATAGTGATGAAATAGAAAATATAAGTGATTCGGATTTATTAGATCTAGGAGATAGAGTTGAAGATGTTCAAATGTATACAATAAAAAGTAAGTTAGCAAATTCTTTAGGTGTTTCTGAAGAATCAATAGAATTTTCAATTGATTATAGTGATGATATACCAACAGCTTCAGTAATAGTGACTAAAGAAGATGGTACTATTGTAAGATATAATAGTGACGGAATACTTGATTTTAATGACAATATCTCAACAGAAATATCTAATTACATTATTAGTATAGGATATACTCAAACAGCAAGTTCAAGACTTGCAAATGGAACTATAGATAAAGATAGTGTAATATCACAATATAAATCAGCAATTGAAGATACAAGTCAAATAGCAACTAAGGAAGTAGAAATTGATGAAAATGGAAATATATCTCTAAGTCAAATATCACAACAAGAAATAGATTCTTTAATACAAAGTGAAGATAAAACACAAGAAGATGATGAAGAAAGATAATTTTATAGATGTATAAAATTACCACTCTTTGTAAACAATATGTGTAAAACATATTTACAAGGAGTGGAATTTTTTTGAAAGTAAATAAAATATTAAAAATAGATGGAACACCTTTAGACAAGTCACAATTAGAACAGCACTTACAGAAGATTGCATCAAACCATAATTTAGTTAGTAAATCAGAAAAAAATACTTATCCAGTTCCACATTTATTAGAGAGTTTTAAAGTAATACAAGAAGTATATAATTTATTAAATGAACACTTAAAATTAGGTATAAGTATACATCCTGCAGGAGAATGGCTATTAGATAATTTATACGTTATAGAAGAATGTGTAAAACAAATAGAAAAAGAGTTATCATTAAAAAAATATACAAGTTTTTTGGGAATAGCAAATGGAACATATAAAGGTTTTGCTAGGATATATGTTTTAGCATCCGAAATAGTAGCTTATACAGATAATAGAATAGAAAGAAAAGACTTGGAAAGTTACTTAGCAAGTTATCAAACTAAAAAGACACTAAGTATGGAAGAAATATGGAATATTGGAATATTTCTAGAAATTGCAATAATAGAGAATATAAGAGAGGTTTGTGAAAAAATTTATATATCACAAATAGAGAAATATAAAGCGGAAAATATAGTAGAAAGATTAGTAGAAAATAAAACAAAACAAGAACAAGTTTTTAAAAATAATACATTTAAAAAAATGGAAAAAAATTTATTTAATGATATGCAATATTCTTTTGTTGAATACATGTCTTATATATTAAAAAGATATGGAAAAAAAGGATATAGTTATTTAAAAGCATTAGAAGAAATAATAGAACTTACAGGAACAACTGTATCAGATATTATAAAAAAAGAGCATTTTGATATAGCTGTTAGAAAAGTAACTATAGGAAATAGTATTACAAGTATAAAGAAAATACAAAGAATTAATTTTCTAGAAATATTTGAAGAAATAAATGGAGTAGAAGAATTATTAAAACAAGACCCAAGTGGTGTTTATGAGAAAATGGATAATAAAACAAAAGAATATTATAGAAACAAAATAAAAGAAATATCTAAAAAAACTAAAATATCAGAAATATATATAACAAGAAAATTATTAGAAATAGCGGACAAAAATATAGAAAAAGGAAAGAAAGGTCATATAGGATACTATTTGATAGATGATGGAATAGATGAATTATATATAATGTTAAAATATAAAAGAAGGAATATCACTGATACAAAAGAAAAAACTAAAATTTATATTACTGTAATTTTAGTATTAACTTTAGTAATTTCTTTTTATTTAGCGAGTGCTTTAAATAATAATATAAATAATAATATTATTTTAATAATTTCTTGGATTCTATTTTTTGTACCATCATCAGAAATAGTAAATCAAATTATTTCTTATATATTAAGCAAATTAGTTAAACCAAAATTAATACCAAAATTAGATTTATCAAGTCGGAATTGATAAAGAGAATAGTACAATGGTAGTTATTCCTACAATTGTAGATTCTGCTAAAAAGGTAAAAACTTTAATAAGAAAATTAGAGGTATTTTATTTATCAAATAAATCAGATAATATATATTTTTGTTTACTTGGAGATTGTACAGAAAGTAATAGAAAAGAAGAAAAACTTGATAAAGATGTGATAGCAGAAGGAGTTAAAAAAATTGAAAATCTAAATAAAAAATATAAAAGCAATAGTAAAATACCAATATTTAATTTCATATATAGAAAAAGACAGTGGAATGAAAAAGAAGGTTCATATTTAGGTTGGGAAAGAAAAAGAGGAATGCTAACTCAGTTTAATGAATATTTACTGGGAAACATAGATAATCCATTTAGAGAAAATACAATAGAAAATCACGAAAATAACAAAGAAATAAAAGAAAAACTAAAAAACATTAAATATATAATAACATTAGATGCAGATACAGATTTAATATTATATTCAGCATTTGGATTAATAGGTGCAATGGCACATATTTTAAACAAACCTGAAATTGATGAAAAAACTAGTATTGTAACATCTGGATATGGAATTATGCAACCAAGAGTAGGAGTAAATCTGAATATAAGTAATTATAATTTGTTCACAAAAATATTTGCTGGAGCAGGAGGGATAGATAGTTATACAAATGCAATTTCTGACTTATATCAAGATAATTTTAAGGAGGGAATTTTTACAGGTAAAGGAATTTATGATTTGAATGTATATTCAAAGGTGTTAAAAGATCAAGTTCCAGAAAATACAGTACTTAGCCATGATTTATTAGAAGGATGTTATTTAAGATGTGGGCTGGTATCTGATATAATGCTTATGGATGGGTATCCTACTAAATATAATAGTTTCATGAATAGACTTTCTAGATGGATAAGGGGAGATATGCAAATCTTAAGGTGGATATCTCCTAAAAAACATTTGAATTTGTTATCAAAGTATAAGATTTTAGATAATTTGAGAAGAAGTTTGTTAGAAATAAGTATAATATTTTCTTTGATTTTTATAAAAATAGTAGGGATAATTTATAATAAAAATGTTTTATGGATAATTTTAAGTTTACTCTTAGTTCCTGTAATTCCATTTATATTAGAGCTTATAAATTATTTGATATTTAAGAAAAATGGCGAACAAAAACAAAAAACATTTACTCCTAAAATATCAGGAATAAAAGGAACTTTATTAAGAGGAATACTGATTCTAGGGTGTTTACCATATAAAGCATATGTATCATTAAAATCAATTTTAACAGCCTTTTATAGAATAATAATAAGTAAAAAACATTTATTAGAATGGATGACATCAGAAGACGCAGAAAAACAAGCAAAAGAAGATTTATTTTCTTATATAAAACAAATGTGGGCAAATATTATTTTTGGTTTAATATTTATTTTAAGTAGAAATATATTTGAAGTAATATTAGGAATATTTTTGATGATAGTACCATGTTTTATGTGGTATATAAGTAGGAATAAAAAACAAGAAAAAGCTTTAGAAAAATTAGATGAAAATGAAAAAAAATATGTAAAAGAAATAGGAAGAAGAACATGGAATTTCTTTGAAAAATACTTAACTAAAGAAAATAATTATCTGATTACAGATAACTATCAAGAAGATAGAAAAGAAAAAATCATACCAAGAACATCTTCAACAAATATTGGATTGTCACTTTTAGCAGTGATATCTGCAAATGATATGAAGTTTATTGATAGGGAAAAAACATTAGAATTATTAAAGGAAATATTACTTACAATAGAAAGTTTACCTAAATGGAATGGACATTTATATAATTGGTATCAGATAAAAACAAAAGAACCTTTAATTCCAAGATATATATCAACAGTAGATAGTGGTAACTTTGTTGGATATCTTTTTGTTGTAAAAAGTTTTTTAAAAGAAATAGTAAATATAACAAAAGAAAAAAATGAAAAAGAATTAGATAAAGAAGAAATAGAAAATTTACTATTTATAGTAGATAATTTGATAAAAAATACAGACTTTAAGGTATTATATAATAATGAATTACAAATGTTTTCTATTGGATTTAATGTAGAAGAAAATAAATTAACAGATTCTTATTATGATTTATTAGCATCTGAAGCAAGACAAGCAAGTTTAGTTGCAATAGCAAAAAAAGATGTACCACCTAAACATTGGAATAGTCTAAGTAGAACTCTAACAACTTTAGGAAAATATAAAGGGCTTATTTCATGGTCAGGTACAGCATTTGAATATTTAATGCCAGACATTAATATACCAAGATATGAAGGAAGTCTTCTTGATGAATCTTGTAAATTTATGATTATGAGCCAGAAAGAATATAGCAAAAGACTAAACATCCCTTGGGGAATATCAGAAGCAGCATTTAATGTAAAAGACTTAAAATCAAATTATCAATATAAAGCATTTGGAATCCCTTGGCTTGGACTTAAAAGAGGACTTGGAGATGAACTCGTTGTATCTAGTTATGGAAGTATCTTAGCAATAGGGGATGAGCCAAAAGCAGAAATACAAAATTTAAAAAAATTAGAACAAGAGGGAATGTATGATAAATTTGGTTTTTATGAATCAATAGATTATACGCCAGAAAGAGTAGAAAAAGGAAAAAAATCAAGCATAGTAAAAACTTATATGGCACATCATCAAGGATTGATATTACTTTCTATTAATAATTTATTTAATGATAAAATACTTCAAAAAAGATTTATGGAAAATCCAGAATTAGAAACTGTAAGTATTTTATTACAAGAAATAATGCCAGAAAGGGGCGTTATAACAAAGGAAAAGAAAGAAAAAGTGGAAAAGTTAAAATACAAAGATTATGAAAATTATATAAAATTAAGTTTTAATAAAATAGATGAAAGATTAGTTACAGGAAATGTTATATCTTCAGAAGATTATGTGGTAGCAATGAATGAAAAAGGTGAAGGGGTAAGTAGATATAAAAATATTTATATAAATCGTTATAAACCTACACATGATTATCCACAAGGAATATTCTTTGTTATGAAAAATATAAAAACCAAAAGAATATGGAGTTCTAATTATTCTTTTAATGACAAAAAAGAAAATTATCAAATAAGTTTTATGCCAGATAAATGTGAACAAGAAATTTTAGAAGGAAATATAAAAACTAAAATAAAAACAACAATTAGTTCAAATGAACCAGTAGAATTAAGAAGGATAACATTAGAAAATCAGGGAAATGAAGAAGAAATAGTAGAGGTAACTGGATACTTTGAACCAGTATTATCAAAAAAAGAAGATGATTATGCACATCCTGTATTTAATAATTTATTTTTAATAACAAAATATGATGAGGAAACAAATAGTTTAATAATAAAAAGGAAAAAAAGAGAAGAAAACGAAAAAGAAATGTATTTAGGAGCAGAGTTATCCACAAATAGTGAAACAATTGGGGATTTAGAATATGAAATTAGTGAATCTAAATTTGTTGGAAGAGGAAATCTTGGAATTCCTAAAATGATAGAAAATTCTATTCCGTTATCTAAAAAAATAGGAATAATTACAGAGCCAATAGTTGCACTTAAAAGAACAATAAAAATAAAAGCTAATAGTAAAGTAACAGTAGATTTTGTATTAAGTGTAGGAGAAGATGAAAATCAGGTAAAACAAAATTTGGAAAAATATAAAACATATGAAAATATTAAAATGGAATTCGAATTATCAAAAGCTAGAGTAGAAGCGGAAAGTAGATATCTAAGAGTAAAAGGAAAAGAGATTGCAATATATCAAAAGATACTAGGATTCATAATGTTTGATAATCCTGTAAAATCTGAAAAGTTAAAGAAAATAAATCCATCAGAATATAAGCAAAGTAATTTATGGAAATATGGAATATCAGGGGATTTACCAATAATACTAGTGAAAATTAAAGATGTGAATGATAGTTATATTGTAAAAGAAGTATTAAAAGCATATGAATTTTTTAGAACAAAAAATATAGATACAGAGATAGTTATTCTAGATGAAGAAAAACATAGCTATGAAAATTATGTAAGAGAAGAAATTGAAAACGAAATACTAAACAGACATATGTCATATTCAAAAAACATAAAGGGTGGAATATTTACTTTAGTAAAAGGAGAAGTTGATAAAAAAGATATATGTTTGTTGGAATTAGTAGCAACTGTCACAATTGATGGGGCAAAAGGAGGACTTGAAAATAATATAAAAGATATTGAAGAAGAATATTTAGATAAATATAAAATAGTTGATGAAAGTGAACAACAAAGTACTATAATTTATGAAGAGGAAAATGAAGATATAGATATTTTAGAAAATAGTGAAAAATTAAAATATTATAATGAGTATGGTGGATTTTCTGAAGACGGAAAAGAATACTTAATAAGAATAAATAAAGAAAATAGACTTCCAACTGTATGGTGTAATATTTTAGCAAATGAAAAGTTTGGAACAATAGTTACTGAAAATATGGGAGGATATAGTTGGTTTAAAAATAGTAGATTAAACAGAGTAACAGCCTGGGAAAATAATCCTAGTTTAGATATACCTAGTGAAATAATCTATATAAAAGAAGAGAATGGAAAATCATGGTCTTTAGGTTTAAATCCAATGCCAGATAATAAAAATTATAATATAGTATATGGATTTGGATATACAAAATATATACACAAAAGTTGTGGAATAGAACAAGAGATGGAAGTATTTGTACCAAAAGAAGATTCTTGTAAGGTAAGTATCTTAAACTTAAAAAATACAACACCAAACAGGAAAAAATTAAAGCTATATTATTATATAAAACCTGTACTTGGTGAAGATGAGATAAAAACAAATGGATATTTAAGAGTAACACTTGATAAAAATAATAATGTTATATATGTTAGAAATCTTTATAAAAGAGAAGAACAAGATTATTTTATATATGTATCTTCTAGCGAAAAAATAGAATCTTTTACAGGAGATAAAAATTCATTTGTTGGAAGTGGAGGGATTTCTAATCCACAAGCCTTAAAAAAAGTTAAACTAAATAATGATAATGGTTTAGGTAAAAAATCATGTATAGCATTTGTAATTGAAGTAGAACTTGAAAGCTTTTCTAATAAAGAAATATCATTTACATTAGGTGCTGATGAAAATTTAATTGATTGCAAAAATATTGCTTATAAATATAGTAAAATTACAAATTGCAAACAAGAATTATCTTTAAGCAAAAATAATTGGAAAGAACTTCTGGGAAGATTACAGGTATATACTCCAATAGAATCTATGAATATATTATTAAATGGATGGATTGTATATCAAACAATTGCAAGTAGATTACTTGGGAGAAGTGGATATTATCAATCAGGTGGAGCATATGGATTTAGAGATCAATTACAAGACACTTTAGGTTTAAAATATGTAGATGTAAATCTTATGAAAAACCAAATAATAAAACACAGTAAACATCAATTTCTAGAAGGAGATGTAGAACATTGGTGGCATGAAGAAACAAAAAGAGGTATTAGAACAAGATTTTCAGATGATTTATTATGGCTTGTATTTTTAACAATCGAATATATTAAATTCACAGGTGATAAAGAAATTTTAAATATTGAGACACCTTTCTTAAAAGGGGAAATTTTACAAAAAGGACAAGATGAAAAATATGATAAATATATAGAAAGTGAAGAAAAAGGTTCTATTTATAATCATTGTATAAGAGCAATAGAAAAGAGTTTAGACTTTGGAGAAAATGGTTTGCCTAAAATAGGTTCAGGTGATTGGAATGACGGATTTAGTACAGTTGGAAACAAAGGTAAAGGAGAAAGTGTTTGGCTTGGATTTTTCCTATATAATATTTTAGATAATTTTATTCCTTTTTGTAAAGAAAAGGGAGAAGAAGATTTAGCATGTAAATATGAAAAAATAAAAAAAGATTTAAAAAAAGCATTAAATACAAAAGGCTGGGATGGAAGATGGTATAAAAGAGCATATATGGATGATGGAAATATCTTAGGTAGTATGGAAAATGAAGAATGCAGAATAGATAGTATTGCACAAAGTTGGAGTATTATATCAAATGCAGGAGATAATGATAAAAGATATATTTCTATGGAAAGTTTAGAAAATCATCTAATAGACAAAGAAAATGGAATTATTAAATTACTAGATCCGCCTTTTGAAAAAGGAAAATTAAAACCAGGATATATTAAAGCATATTTACCAGGAGTAAGAGAAAATGGAGGTCAATATACACATGCAGCAATTTGGGTTGTTATTGCAGAAAGTATGCTAGGCTTTGGTGATAAAGCATTAGAATTTTATAGAATGATTAATCCAATAGAACATTCAAGGACAAAAGATGCAAGTAATAAATATAAAGTAGAACCATATGTTATAGCGGCAGATGTATATGGACAAGGAAATCTAATAGGGAGAGGAGGATGGACTTGGTATACAGGTTCTAGTAGTTGGTATTATAAAGCAGGTATTGAATATATTTTAGGTTTAAAAATAGAAAATGAATATATGACGATTGATCCTTGTATTCCAAAAGATTGGAAAGAATATCAAATACAATATAAATGGAAAGATAGTATATATCATATTAATGTTAAAAATCCAAATGGAAAAAATAAAGGTGTAGAAAAAGTAATTTTAAACAACAACGAAGTAGAAAATAAAATAAAATTAGATGGAGAAAGAAAGATTTATCATATAGAGGTAATACTATAACTATATAAAATAATTTCTTGATAAATTGTATTGATTATAGTATAATGCTATGAATAGCTTATTGGCTATGGGAATAAAATAAAATACAAAAATAGGAGTCCTTTTTAGGGCTCCTATCAAATCGAAAAATTATTTCTAAGGAAGGATATTATGACAAAAAACGAACTAGTACAAAAAATAAGTGAAAACATGCCAAAATTTGAAGGAACAAATGAAGAAATAGAAATAAAGAAGGCTTTATATGTATATATTACACTAGGAAAAATGAAATCATTTGATGAAAGATATTTTTTTGGAAATATATCTGAAGCAAAAAAAATTGTAGAACAAGCGAAGAGTGATAAAAAAGATATAGATAGTATTACTAAAAAAAGAAAAATTATATGTATAACGCTTTCTTACTTATATAAGGAAATATTAAAGGAGCTGGGAATATATAGTTATACAGTTGAAGATAATGAATTTGATGACCATGTAAGTAATATAATAATCTTAAAAAATAGAAAAGCTATATCAGCAGATTTACAATTAGATTTGTATTGTATCAATGCTAAAATGAGAGTAAGATTTTTTAGAGCAATAGGAGAAGAAAATTTTCTTCCAATAAGAAAACTTGATAAAATGTTAATGGAATTGGGATACATCAATAGTATAGAAGATTATAGAGATAATGTGATAGAAAGCCTAAAAGGAAAAGTATTAGACTTGAGTCTGGAAGAAATATTAAAAACTATTTTAGAAAGTAGAGAAACTTATAGTGGAATGGAAGGAGTAGAAACATCAGAAGCATATAAATATTATTTAGCATTACAAGAAGAGGTTTTAGGAAAGAAAAAAGCAAAAAAAATGCGTCAATTTTCTTGCGTAAGACGAAAAGAAAATGGAGAAAATGACTATACTTTTTGCATATACGCAGATACAGGGGATTATAGAACAGTTACACCATATTTGTATTCCATAAAACATGGAAGAATGTTACCTATTACTCTAGAAAAAATAAGAGAATTGGAAGAGGGAGGATTAAAATTAGGAAATTTTAGAACACAATTAAGAGTAAGAAAATTAAAAAAATATATAGAACAAGCAGATAAAGAAAAAGAAGATGAGAAAGGTCGATAAAATACAAAAATTTGTTTTGTATTTCTATTGACTTTTTAGAAGATAATATGTATAATGAGCTAGTAGATTATAGGGAATAGGTGATTAAATGAAAGAAGAATTTTTAAAAATATTAAGGGAAGTAAAAAGAGATGGAATAGAAGATGTAATAAACTTTTTAGAAAAATCAGATTTTTTTATAGCACCAGCAAGTACAAGATTTCATGGAAACCATGAGGGAGGTTTAGTAGAACATAGTTTAAAAGTTTATGAGATATTAAAACATAAAGTAGAACATTGCATAATGGATATAAATATTCCAGACGAATCTATAATAATTATCGGATTATTACATGATATTTGTAAAACAAATTTTTATAAAATAGACTATAGAAATGCAAAGAATGCATTAGGAGTATGGGAGAAAGTACCTTATTATACAATAGAAGATACAATACCATATGGACATGGAGAAAAGTCTGTTATGATGATAACTGAGTATATGAAACTAACTCCTGAAGAAAAATATGCAATTAGGTGGCATATGGGTTATACAGAGCCAAAAGAAAATTATAATGCAATTGGAGCAACATACACAAAATATCCAATAGCGTTATTAACACATGAAGCTGATTTAGAAGCAACGTATTTTTATAATACATAAATAAAAGATATAAGGAAGTAGGGAAAAAATGTTAGCATATATTAAAGGAAAATTAGAAATGAAAATGACAGGATATGTTGTAATAGATGTAAATGGTTTAGGTTATAAAATATTTATGTCAGAAGTGGGAATTGAAAAATTAGGAAATATTGGAGATACTGTTAAAGTACATACATTTTATAGAGTAAGAGAAGATGATATTAGTATATATGGTTTTAATACATTAGAAGAATTAAAAATGTTTGAATTATTACTAGGAGTAAGTGGAGTTGGTGCTAGGACGGCTTTAACAATGCTTACAACATGTACGCCATCAGAATTTGCTTTAGCGGTAGTTGCGGAAGATATTAAAACATTAACAAAAATACCAGGAATAGGACTTAAATCAGCAAAAAGAATAATATTAGAACTAAAAGACAAAATTAAAAAGGAGCAAGAAGTAGAGGGGATTAAAGAACAGATAGAAAAGAAAAAAGAAGAAGATAATAATAAAACAAATCAAGCAATTGAAGTAAGAGAAAAAGTGAGTGAAGCAACAGCAGCACTTCAAGTGCTTGGATACAATAAGAAAGAGATAGAAAAAGTATTTGAAAAATTAGATGTGAAAGAATTATCTACAGAAGATTTAATTAAAAAAGGATTAGGATTACTTAGCAGATAAATATAAACTTTAGGAGGGAAAAAAGTGGATGCAAATGAACCTTTAGCTTTTCGTATGAGGCCAAAAACATTAGAAGAATATGTGGGTCAAGAACATGTTTTAGCAAAAGATAAAGTATTATATAGGACAATAAAAGCAGATAGATTATCAAGTATTATATTATTTGGACCTCCTGGTTGTGGAAAGACTTCACTTGCAAGAGTAATTAGTGAAACAACAAAATATAAGTTTTATAAAACAAATGCAGTAATAGCAGGAGTATCTGACATAAAAAAGGTAATAGAAGAAACTAAAAATTTTATGCTAAATCCATCTGGAAAAAGTATATTGTTTATAGATGAGATACATAGATTTAATAAATTACAACAAGATGCACTTTTACCATATGTAGAAAATGGAACAATAATTTTAATTGGTGCAACAACAGAAAATCCATATTTTGAAGTAAATAAGGCTTTGATTTCAAGATCAATGGTAATAAAACTAAATCCATTGACAGAAGAAAATGTATATCAAATATTAAAAAATGCTTTAGTGAAAAAAGAGGGACTTGGAGAATATAATATTAAAATAGAAAATGAAACATTAAGGAAATTAGCATCTATTAGTAATGGTGATGTAAGAATAGCTTTAAACGGTTTAGAGGTTGCAACTCTAACTACTCAAATGTCTGAAGATGGTTATATCTATTTAACAGATGAGATTATAAAAAATAGTATTCAAGAAAGAAAAGCAGTTTTTGATAAAAATGGAGATAGTCATTATGATAATATTAGTGCTTTTATAAAATCAATGAGAGGGTCAGATCCTGATGCTGCAGTCTTTTATCTAGCGAGAGCATTAAATGGTGGAGAAGATCCAATGTTTTTAGCAAGAAGAATTGTTATATGTGCATCAGAAGATGTTGGTATGGCAAACCCTAATGCTTTAGTTGTAGCAAACAGTGCTATGCAAGCAGTTCATATGATAGGAATGCCAGAAGCAAGGATTTTGCTTTCAGAAGCAGCAATTTATGTTGCAATATCTCCAAAATCAAATGCATCATATATGGCAATAAATAAAGCCTTAGAAGATGTAAAAAATAAAGATACTGGGGAAGTTCCAATGCATATTAGGAATGCACCAATAGAACAAATGAAAAACTTGGGTTATCATGAAGGATATTTATATCCACATGACTTTCCTGGACACTATGTAGAACAGCAATATCTCCCAGATAAGATGATAGGCACAAAATATTATAATGACAGTGACATTTCAGAAAAAATAGAAAAACAAATCAAAAGTCCAAGAAAAGTAAAGAAAGAAGAAAAATAAATAAAAATTAATAAAAAAATTAAAATTGGAAAACCTACTATTAAAGTAGGTTTTTATTATGTTAAAAAAAGGATTAATTGGGATTGTTGCAGGGATAATTAGTGGATTGTTTTCGACTGGTGGTGGAATGATAATAGTTCCAGCTTTTATACATTTATTAAATATGGAAGATGCTAAAGCAAGAGGTACTTCAGTTTTTTGTATTTTACCGATGGTTGTAACTAGTAGTATTTTTTATTACCAAGGAAATTACATTAATTGGAAAACTGCTATTCTTTGTGCTATAGGCGGAACAATTGGTGGATATTTTGGGGCTAAATTATTGAAAAAATTACCAGAAAAAGTATTGAAAATTGCTTTTACTGTGTTTTTAATTTATGTATCATTTAGGATGATAACAAGTTAAATAAAGGAATGATTATATGTTTGAAGTACTAATTGGACTGGTTTCTGGTATTGTTTCAGGAACTGGAATGGGAGGAGGAACAATACTTATATTCTTTCTTACATTTGTTATGGGAATGGAACAAAGAGTGGCTCAAGCAACAAATTTAATATTTTTTATACCAACTTCTATAATTGCAGTTATTGTCAATTTAAAAAATAAAAATTTAGATATAAAAACAGGAATAATAATTTCAATTTTCGGAATACTGGGTGCAATTGTAGGAGCAAACTTAGCGATTCATATGAATGTAAATATATTAAGAAAAAGCTTTGGTTTTTTTCTTGCATTAATTGCAATAAATGAAATATATTCCATAGCAAAAAAGTATAAAAAGTAAAAAATAAACAATAATAAATAAAAAAGAGAGGTGAATTGTAATGAAATTTATAAAAGGAGTCATGATAGGTGGATTAATTACTACAGGTTTAGTTATGATGTATGCTGAAAGTGGTAAGATGAACAAAAAAACAGTTATGAAACAAGGAAGGAAAATGGCTAAAAAAATGGGTATTATATAAAAAGAAAGAGGTGCTCTAAGAAAAGCACCTCTAATACCTAAAAACAAAATATTTACAGATATCGACAAGGAGAATTAATTAGTCTCAAAAAAGAGATCTAATTAAATTCACCATTCATTGGTAATAATAATTTAGATTAATGTCAAATGAAATTAAAAATTCAAGTCTTTAAAATCTTCTTCTTTTAAAAATGTTTCCTTATTTTCTTTACAAGGACATTTTTCTTTTCTACTATCTATATAACAATCACATTTATCATGTTTTTCCCCTTTTAAGCATTTTCCTTCATGATGACATTTAGCACATATTTTTATTTTTTTTGTATTATTTACCCATATTTGAATAGCATATTCTCTATTAGGACATAAAGGACCAAATACAAATTCTCCTTCTTTGTCTGTAAAAGTATGGCCTATTGCTCTTCTTTCTTCTTTATCATTTTCGCAAACAATTTCAACTAATTTTATGACAGCATTTTCAACTGGCTCTTGGAAACAATTTTTTACAACACCATATATAACGTCACGATTATCATCTGGCAAAGTTATATCTAAATCAAATTGTTTTCCACCTGAAATCACACCATCAACATCTAATACAGGGCAATAAGGTTTCTTTTCTTTCTCCATAATTTATCATCCTTTCTAAAACAACATTTTTGCTGTTTATATATCATATGAATAAAAAATGTAAATTTGACAGATTTTATCTAAATTCTGTATATATAATTATTACAAAAATGCTTATGAGTACTATTATAACATCTATGATAGTTATGATTATTATAGTAACTTTAATGACATGATTTAAGAAAATAAAATAAGAATAAAAGAAGATGTGAGTACATAAAAGTTTTCGCATTTCTTGTTGTATAGGAATATCAATAATTGTTTTAAAATTAAATAAAAAATAAAATTTTATCAAAAAACAGTTGCGAAAATTTGTTTTGTGTGATATAAGTAGTAAAAGAAATTTTTAGTACAACCTTAAGAATGGCAGAAGATATATCATAAGATGATATCTATAGATTATTGCATAAAAATCAATATGATTCTAAGTATGCAAAATGTATTTGTATACGATAACAATTTTAATTGACAAAAAATTAAAGTAAATTATATTATTAACAAATAAAATAGAAGGAAGTGATATATTGAATAAAAAAACCACTAAATTATTAAAAGAATTGTGTAAAGAAATGAATATAAAAATAGAAGAATTATCTTATGGTTGGGTATTTAGGTTATCTAAAGATGGAAAAATAAAATATATTACAGAAAATTTTAACATTAATAATATAGCATCTAGTAAAATTGCTAGTGATAAATATGCAACTTATGAAGTGTTAAAATCAAAAAATATATCTGTAATAAAGCATACAATGGTATTTAATCCAATTACAAGAAAAGAATATATAAAAGAAGATGAAGTCTTGAATATTATTCATAAAGAATTTGAGAATGAAAAAGAATTGGTAGTAAAACCTAATTATGGTTTTGAGGGGAAAGGAGTATTTCATTGTGAAACTATTTCTGAAACGGAAAAGGCTGTTAAACTTTTACTAGATAAAAATACATCAATTAGTATATGCCCATATTATGATATAGAAAAAGAATATAGAACTTTTTATCTAAAAGGTAAAGTTTTGCTAATATACGAAAAAGAAAGACCCTTTATTACTGGTAACGGAAAGGACAAGATAAAAACTTTAGTAAAGAAACTAAATCTTCCAAGTAATGATGTAGTAAAAGAAAATTTAGAAAAAATAGATTTGGAATATATACCAAAAGAAAATGAGAAAATAGAGCTTTCGTGGAAACATAATTTATATGGTGGAGCAACTGCAAATGTAATAAGTAAAGATAACTTAAGTTATAATATTATAGAAAATCTAGCAATTAAAAGTGGAAAAGCATTAGATATAACTTTTGCAACTATTGATATTATAAAGACTAAAAAAGATGAGTTATATGTATTAGAAGTAAATTCAGAAGTTACAACAAGTATTTTTTCTGAGATAGTTGAAAATGGAAGAGAACTAACTAAAGAGATATATAGAAAAGCATTAATAGAGATTTTTAAATAGTCTATTTATTTGGTTACAAAGAAAATAGTATATTTGGAGGAGTAAAAAATGGAAAATAGTTTTAGATATAATTATAATAAGTTAGTTAGAGATAAAATACCTGAAAATATTAATAGTGAAAAAGGAAGAAAATGCAAATATAGGATTTTAGATGATGAAGAATACCTAAAAGAGTTAAATAGGAAAGTTTTAGAAGAAGCTAATGAATTTATAGAAGAAAATAAAATTGAAGAACTGGGAGATTTAATGGAAGTAATAAATGCCATAATAGATTTAAAAGGTTATAGTAAAGAAGAGATAAGAAAAGTAATGAAAGCTAAAAAAGAAAAGAAAGGAGTATTTAGTAAGAAGATTTTTTTAGAGTATGTTGATGAAGAAAAAAGAAACTTAGAAGAGGAAAAAGAATTAAATAAGAATTTTAGAAAATAACATATGTAGCATCAAATAAAGTACTTTTTTTTTAGATTATTGAAAACAAATAGTTTATAAAATTTAAAAATAAATAAGTATTTTTCTCCAAGAGCAAGCATACAATTAAAATAGCTTGAGCTTGGAGGTTTTTATGTTTTTAGTGTTTAATAAACAAAAAATAATAACATATTTTATATCGGTGTTAACAGTTGTTACACTATTTTTTGTAGCAAATATATTAAATGAAAATGATAAAGAAACTGTAGAAACAGTATCTAGTAGTGAAAGATTACTCCCAATATATAAAGTGAAAACAGAAGAAAAAAAAGTAGCTTTCACTATGAATTGTGCGTGGAATGCAGATGATATTGATGATATATTGGAAACTTTAGAAAGTAATGATGTAAAAATAACTTTTTTTATAGTAGGAGACTGGATAGATAAATACCCAGAAGCGGTAAAGAAGATATATGAATATGGTCATGAAATCGCAAATCATAGTGATACACACGAACATGTAAATAATTTAAGCTATGAGGATAATATAAAACAAATAGAAGATGCAAACGAAAAAATAAAAAATATAACAGGAGAAGACAATAAACTTTATAGAGCACCATATGGTGAATATAATAATACTGTAATAAAAGCAGCAAGAGATAATGGATATATAACAATTCAGTGGAGTTTAGATACTTTGGATTATACAGGTATAACAGGAGAAGAAATGTGGAATAGGATAGGAGATAAATTAGAAGCAGGAGATATAATACTTAGTCATAATGGGACAGAACATACAGCAGATTCATTAGATATGTTGATAAAAAATATAAAAAATAAAGGATTCGAAATAGTAAAAGTATCAGATTTAATTTATGAAGAAAATTACGAAATTGATATAAATGGTACACAAATAAAAAATAATTAATGTATATATTTGGAAAAATGGGGAATTATAAAAATATAAAGAAATAAAGGGGTATGAAATGACTTTTATTGGAGTGATATCAGATCATAAAAGTTTTGAAAATACGAGAGAGATATTAAAAAAGAATTTAAAAAATGATATTAATTTAATTCATATAAGTAAAAAAAGTATTAGTAATATAAAAAATATAAGGTTTGAAACTATAATTATAGACTCTCTTTTAAGTGATTTTAAAGAAGAAACACTATTAATAGAAAATTTGTGTTTACATGCAAGATATGTGGCAATAAATACTGACATAAATATTGAGATACCAAAAGAAATAAAAAAGACAAGAACATATATCATAACATATGGATTAAACCAAAAAGCAATGGTAACAATATCTAGTAT
Organism: uncultured Clostridium sp.; assembly: GCA_964596175.1. Lineage (GTDB taxonomy): Bacteria > Bacillota > Clostridia > TANB77 > CAG-508 > CAG-269. The sequence continues at coordinate 26,517 of CAZQTH010000018.1, forward strand.
AAAAGAAAGTAGTATCTTAATATATTTGCAAAAAAGTTTAAAAAATATCAAAGGAGAAAGAATAGAAATAGGTGAAAAAATGGTAAAAATAGACGAAGAAAATAAACTAAAAATATATGAAGTTTTAATAATTTATATTATTTTTTTAGTAGAATCAAAACCCATAATTGATCGAATATAGGAAAAAACTAACTTTTTTGAAGAAAATTAACTTTTTATGTAGACAAAAGCTAAAAAATGGTGTATAATAGAAAATGTAAGTTAAGTGCGTAAAGAAAAATATACAATTGATAAATTAAAGAAAAAATAGGAGGAAAAGGAATTGAATACAAATTATTTAGAAAACAACTATTTAACATTAGTTGGAAAAGTTACAGGAGA
>CAZQTH010000019.1:0-25140 GCA_964596175.1 uncultured Clostridium sp.
TGAAAAAATTTTATGCGCAGGCTAACACCGCAAGACGACGTTTATTTTAATTTTTTCAAGGGAAAGAAAACACACTAAAAATATAGTCGTTATATAACAAGGTTTCATCTCCTTGTAGGTGTGCATACTTGCCAAGCAAAATGCACATTTTATATATAACAACTATACCTAGTGTGTTTCCAAAATCATCTATTCTATTTTCTACTCTATTATTTTTACTTTCTTCTCCACCACAAACATCAGCCGTTTCTTTCAAAACTGCCGTGTTTGCTTTGTCTTTTAAACTACTGCTCTCTCTCTCTCTCTCTCTAGAACCTCAAGGGTTTCAAGGTTTACCGTTCTCTTCATAGTTTTACCTCTCTTTTTCTTTGCCTGAAAAATATTTTTTTCGGGCTTTTGTTTTTTATTTTTTACATTTTCAATTATATATTAAGCCTCCAAGTTTGACAACCACTTTTTCAAAATTTCCAACAATTTCATTACATTTTAAAAATAGAAAAGAAGTTATTATTCAAAAACGGAATTAAGAATGCGTTTTTGAACAATACTTCTTTTCCATATACTTTATAAATTCTCTATAATTTTCTATTCTAGTATAGCTTTCTTTCGTAAGTACGCTAGCCTTTGCATTTTCTCATTCTCACTTATCATCTCCAATCTATCCCATGCCTCTTTTATTCTATCATTTGTTTTCATATATTCTTTAACCTCTTCACTTGTTGGGTTATCTATAAATTTTAACCACTTTATTAACTCTTTGTTACTGTTCTCATCAATTTTCTTTAACTTTGTCAGCTCAATTATAACGAGTTCAAAATCCTCTGTAAATATTTTCTCTCCTTGGCTTGTTTCTATTATCTTCCATCTGTTTAGTATGTCTAACTCTTCTAATCCCTTTATATCAAAATCTGCTATTAACACTGATATTGTTCTTTTTGGCACATTACCTTTTTCTATTCCCACTGAATATAGTCTTGACCAATAATATAGTAATCTTTTTATTATTTCTCCTCTATCAACCAAGTGTATTTCTATATTGCAATACTCAGATCCATTTAGTAATGCTATTACATCTGCTACCTCCTTTTTATCATCTGACATTTCTCGTCTTAGTACCTCATTTTCTTCTAAATTTACATCATATATTATTTCATCTAATATACTTTCTAGAAAATCTTTTGTAATCTTTTCACTACCAACCTCTCCAAACAATGCTTGAAATACCACATCTATTTTTGGTGATAATATCTTTTTTGCTTTTGTTTCATTTTTACTTTCTTCTTGCATAATAATGCCTCCTTATATTATATATTTAGCTAGCTTTTTTGCATTATCTCCTTCGTAATACTTTGCTACTTCTCTTCTTACTGGATTTTCCTAGATTTACTAAAATTATTGAAATTAATTTGGTTTGAATTAAAATCTTTTGAACCAATTTTTTTGAACTATACAAATATTATAATAGATTATAAATTTCTCTTTTAGTAGTGCTAGCTCATTGCAAAACCGCTAGCTATGCTACCTTCATTTATACCATGCTATATTACCCTACGTCAAGAAAAACTCATCGACAAAAATTGTCATTTTTTTAATGACAATTAATAAGCAAAAACAGTAAGTCAAAAAAATAATACTACAGTAACATCAATGCAATAATTAATGCTACTGTAGTATTTAAATTTCTTAATTTATTTTTTTAGCTATTGCTAATCCATCTCCTACTTCTAAGATTTTAGTTTCTAGGTCTTTATTTGCTTGCAGATTTGCTAAAAATTCTCTTAAATTTCTAACAGCTGTACGTTGTTTATGTTTGTTATAGTCACTTAGCACATATCCTTTATATAATACATTATCTGCAAAAATTATCCCATTTTTATTAAGCAAGCGTAATGCTTCTTTTAAGAAAAATGGATACTTTCCTTTTGATGCATCTATAAATACCACATCATATTTTTCTTCTAGTGTAGGTAATATATCTACTGCATCTCCTTCAATAATGTTTATTTTTTCTTCTACTTCTGCTTTTTTTATATTTTCTCTTGCTTCTCTTACTCTATCCGCTTCTCTTTCTATTGTATCAATTTTACCATTTTCAGCTAAAAATGATGAAAAACATATTGCTGAATACCCTACAGCTGTACCTATTTCCAATAATTTATTTGGCTTATTTTCTTTTAGTTCATTTTCGATGACTTCTAAGGTATCATCCATAATTATTGGAATATGTTCTTCAAGTGCTTTTTGTTTTATTTTTTGTAGTTCTTTATAATTCATTTTTTGCTCCTTTTACTATATAAGGAATTTCAAGTGCAACCAAAAATAATCATCTACATGCTACAGTTTGTGAGATAATTTTGACTTTTGACTAGGTAATCAAGCGAGAAAACCGCAAGCGTACATTGGTACGTTATATCTTAGATTTTGAAAAGAATTGATTTTTGGCTAGGCACACAAACTAGAAAACCTCAACCAAAAATAATCATCTGCATGCTACAGTTTGTGAGATAATTTTGACTTTTGACTAGGCGAATAAGCGAGAAATCCGCAGGCGTACGTTGGTACGTTGAGGAATTTCGATGCGCAATTCAACAACGTCAAAATCAAAATTAGCCACAAACCTATTTACGGCGAGCCTCCCTCTCCCTAGTCTTACTATCCAAAATCTTCTTTCTTAATCTAATATTTTTTGGTGTTACTTCAACTAGTTCATCATCTTGTATAAATTCTATTGCTTTTTCTAATGATAATTGAATTGGTGGTACTAATCGTAATGCTTCATCTGAGCCAGATGCTCTTGTATTTGTTAAGTGTTTTTCTTTACATACATTTATTGAAATATCTTCATTTCTTGAATTTATTCCAACTATCATTCCTTCATAAACTTCTACACCAGCTCCAATGAACAATTCTCCTCTTTCTTGTGCATTGTATAAACCATATGTTACAGATGTTCCTTGTTCAAATGCAACTAAAACACCTCTTGTTCTTGATTGGATTTCTCCTTTGTATGGTTCATAACAATCAAAAATGCTATTCATTGTTCCTTCACCTTTTGTATCTGTTAAAAATTCTGTTCTATATCCTATAATTCCTCTTGCTGGTATTTTAAATTCTACTTTTGTGTGTCCAGCTTCGGCAGGTTCCATATTAAGCATTTCAGCTTTACGTCTTCCTAATTTTTCTATTACATTACCTATGCAATCATCTGGTACATTTACAACCAATCTTTCTATTGGTTCACATTTTACACCATCTATTTCTTTATATATAACCTTTGGACGAGAAACTAAAAGTTCAAAACCTTCTCTTCTCATGTTTTCAATTAATACTGATAGATGAAGCTCTCCACGTCCACATACTTCAAAACTATCTGCTGAATCTGTTTCTTTTACACGTAAGCTTACATTTCTTTCTAGCTCTTTCATTAATCTATCACGTATATGTCTTGATGTAACAAATTGTCCTTCTTTTCCTGCAAATGGTCCATTATTTACACTAAATGTCATAGATACTGTTGGTTCATCTATATCTACAAATGGTATTTTTTCAGGATGATTTAAATCACAGATTGTATCTCCTATATTTATTTCAGGTATTCCTGCAATTTCTATTATATCTCCTGCTTTTCCTTCTTCTACTTCTACTTTGTCTAGCCCCATATGTGTATATACTTTGGCTATTTTTCCTTGTGTTATTTTATCTTCTCTACCACATATACTAACAGGCATTCCCACTTTCATTGAACCACGTTCTACTCTTCCTACTGCTATTCTTCCTACATAATCATCATAATCTATATTTGATACTAACATTTGTGCTGGTCCTTCTTCATCACAAGCTGGTGGTTCTATTGTATTTATTATTGTTTCAAATAGACAGTGTAAACTATCACTTTCATCTTCTAGGTTCATTTTTGCAATTCCTTGTTTTGCAGAAGCATATACTACTGGGAATTCTAATTGTTCATCAGATGCATCTAATTCTATAAATAGTTCTATTACTTGGTCTACTACTTTTTCAGGTGTTGCTCCTGGTCTATCTATTTTATTTATTACTACTATTGGTTTTAGTCCTAATGCTAATGATTTTTTTAAAACTTCTCTTGTTTGTGGCATTGCTCCTTCAAAGCTATCTACTAATAAAAGTACTCCATCTACTGTTTTAAGTACTCTTTCTACTTCTCCACCAAAGTCTGCATGCCCTGGTGTGTCTACTATATTTATTTTTATTCCATTATACATTACAGCTGTGTTTTTAGATAAAATTGTTATTCCTCTTTCTTTTTCTAAATCATTTGAGTCCATTATTCTTTCTGCTACTTTTTCATTGTCTCTAAATACATGGCTTTGTTTTAGCATTGCATCTACTAATGTTGTTTTTCCATGGTCTACGTGTGCTATTATTGCAATATTTCTTATGTTTTTGTTGTTCATTTTTTACCCCTCTTTATACCTTATTTTATTTTTCTAAGTCCAAAAAAATGGACTTAAAGTTTTTCTCCCTTAAATCTTAATAATTATATACCTTTTTAATATATTTGTCAACTAATTTAAACCTAAAAATCTAACTAAACTCCATATAATTCAGCTGTTTTAGCTTTTATTCCCTAATTTTGATTTCTTTATATTTCCTTTATGTTTTTCTTTTAATGTTTCCATCATATAACTAAAACTCATTAAAAATCTCCACTTTTAATATATAAATCTATTTTATAACACTTTTTACCAGAAAACGCAAAAGAGCACCACGTTAGTGTGGTGCCACATTAGTGATTTTTTATTTAATTCCTTTAAAAGTACTTTATCTACTACTTTTAGTAAACAACTTTAGCGTTCAGTATTACAAATACAGAAGTGGACGAAAAGCAATGTAGTCAGTGCTAAGAGACGTGCTAGTGCTGACGCGTTCATATGTGTAAAAAGTAAGGTTCTCGTAAAAGCCTCCTCTATGGACACAAGGATAGCTAGCATCGCTAAACGTTTCCGTTGTCCATTCAAAACAATTACTTGCCATATCATATATATTACATACTACATCTTGTCTATTTAAATTATTGGTTCCTTGAGTTGCTAGACTTACATCATTTAAACTGCTTCGCATCGAATAATTACTATCTCCTGAACATTCTTGTATAAACACTATTGCTGTATCCCATGCATAACTATTTACTAAATCACTTTCAAAATTACTATCACTATACATTCCTTGACTTAAACTTGCTGCTTGTGGTTGTGTTACATAATTATATACATATTCGTCTGGTTTTTCTGTTATTTGTGTTAGATCATCTCCTGATGAAGTTCTAGATGTTGCTGTTCTTGCTTCATATCTTCCTAAGTAATATCCTCCATTTTCTTCTGCACTTTCTATAAATCCTTCAATATCTTTTGCTACTGTATTTCCATATGTTGATGTTGATAATTCTTGATAATAACTTTCTATTATGTTTGTACCTTGATCTGTTGGAGTTCCATCAAAATCAAATGTATATCTACTTAATGTTATTGTTTTCTCTCCACTACTTGTTTGAATTGTTCCTACTGGTATCCATACAAACTGACTTCCTGCAGTTGCTTCATGACTTACATCTTCTATTACTATTCCATCTTCTACATTAGCTTCTGGATTTACAACCTTAAATCCTGCAGGAATAACTACTTTATTTCCTAAACTATCTTCTACTTCTGTATTACTTGTCTCTGTTCCTGTTACTGAATCTAATCCACTTGTTGTTCCTCCTGATATACTATTTAGGTATTCCTCATATTCTTCAAGAATTGCTGCTTCATTTGCTGCTGCATTCTCTGTCTCTTCTTTTGCTCTTTGTGCTTGTGTAAGCAAACCATTTTCTCCTGTCAGCATTGCAATTGATACACCTGCTAGAATTAGAAGAACTATAATAGTTATAACAATCGATATAAGTGTAATACCTTTGTTTTTTCTTGAGTTTATTTTTAACATATTTTATTTCCTCCTTTTTTAATTTTTTCTTTTGCTATTCTGGTTTTCTTTTCTATTACTTACTTTCTTTATATTTATATTGTTCTTGCTTTTATTTTTCTTAACTTCTATATTCCTATTTTTTGTTCTTTCTTATCTTTATCGTTAATTATTTAGCAAGCTCTACAATATTATCCATTATTTCCTTTGTTATTTTATCTAAAACATCTTTATCTTTTGAGCCTTTATATTCACTATAATCTAAAGGTTTTCCATAATTAATAGTAAGTTTCTTTAATTCTTTAGTTCCACCTTTAATACCACAAGGAACTACTTTAGCTCCACTTCTCACTGCAAAAAATGCTACACCATCTTTTACTTTTTCACCTTTTGCTAAACCATTTCTAGTACCTTCAGGAAAAAGAGCAATACATTTACCTTGTTTTAAATCTTTCAAAGAATTTTTAATTGCTGCAATATCTTTTTCATCTCTTTTTACAGGTATTGCTTCAAAGGCCCATCCAAGAAAAGCTAAAAATTTATTCTCATATAATTCTTCTTTGGCTAAAAATTTAATATCTCTTTTAGCAGTAACTACAATTAAAGGTGGATCTACATAACTTCTATGGTTTCCACAAAAAATTACTGGTCCTTCTTTTGGAATATTTTCTAGTCCATTTATTTCTAAGTGATTATATATTTTAAACCATATATAAATCGCTCCTCTAACTATAAATTTAACAACTTCTTTTAAATATTTTTGTATTTTACTCATAATTTTAACTCCTATTATTTTTCTATTACTTTTGTTGTTTTTTTGATTCGTCCTAAAAAACAGTATTTTTTATAATATCTATAATTTTATTTGCTACTTCTTCTATTGTCATGTTACTAGAATCAATGTAAATAGCATCTTCTGCTTTTTTTAATGCTCCTATTTCTTTGTTTTTATCTGATTCATCTCTTTTTCTTATATCTTCTTTTATTTCATCAAATGATATATTCTTTATTCCTAATTCTTCATTTTGTTTTACTCTTCTTTTTGCCCTTTCTTCTAAACTTGCATCTAAATAGATTTTTATATTCGCATTAGGAAATACACATGTACCTATATCTCTTCCTTCCATTATTACTTCTTTACCTTCTGCTGCCTTTTTAAATAAATCATTTAATTTAAATCTTACTTCTTTTATTGAAGAAATTTTAGACACTATACTTGTTACATCTTTTTCTCTAATTCTTCTTGTTACATCTTCTCCATTTAAAATTATTAAATCATTATTATCTTTTCTTTTAAATTCAATACTTATTTCATCTAATAATTTTATTATACTTTCTGTATCATCAATTGGTATATTATTTTGAATGGTTGCTAATGCTACACTCCTATATGCTCCACCTGTACTTATATTTATTAGATTTAATTTATTACATATAATTTCAGTTATAGTTCCTTTACCACTTCCTGCTGGTCCATCTATTGCTACTATAAAAGACATTTAATTTTCCTCCTTATCTTCTGGTACATAAATATTTTTTGCAACAACTTCTAATTCTACCACATTCATTGCTGTTAATTTTTCTATTTCTTTTTTAGCTTTTTCTCTAAAATCTTTTAATCCTTGTACTACATTAAACCCAAAAACAATGCTAACTTCCATATAGATTTTTGCACCTTCACCATAATTTTCTACTCTTGTTTTTAATATTTTATGTATTGCTGGTGTTCCACTTACTAAATATTCTAGTATTTGTCTAAATACTAAATCCGAAATAGTAAATTTACCTAAGTAACTAAATGTAGGTCTTATTATAGACTTTTCTGAGATATATGGTTTTTCTCCTTTTCCTTTTGATTTAAATATTTGAAGAGGATCTAATAAATATCCTGAAAAATCTTTTTTTATCTCAAAAGTAGGCACTGGTATTACATGTTTTCCTTCTGTTACTCTTATTCTTCTTGCTGTTTTCATTTCTTGTTCTGTTGCAACATCTGTAATATAAGTTATATCAGATACCTCTGGTAATCCAAGATTTTTAGCTATCTTTTGTACCATTCCATCAGAAGTTCCAAGTATTAATATTTTGTCTGCTTTATATTTTTTTAAAGCTTTTATTATTGGCTCTCTTTCATTCTCTTCATAAAATAGAGCATGTCTTACTGTTGCTACCTTTGTTTCTGCTTTTTTAGCTGATTCTCCCGCTATAACTTCGTTATCCTTAATTAATAATCCATCATCTATTATAAAATTAATATTTTTTTCACTTGCCACCATTTGTGCTCTATAGCTTTTACCAGTTCCAGATGGTCCAACAAAAGCATATACTTTAATTTTTTTCATAAAAGGTAACTTATCCTTAATCTCATCTAATATCATTTTTTTAAGCTCCTTTTTTATAGAATATTTATAATCAATTTGTATTATACCATTTTATTTTACTATCTACAAGAAAAAAGAGAATAAATTTGTTTAATTAACAAAATCTATTCCCATTTTTATAAAATATTCTATAAAAAAATGGACAGATTAAATCTGTCCTTTATTTTTATACATTATCTTCTTTATTAATATCTTTTAACAACTCTAATTGAGAAATTAAAAGTGATTCCATTTTAGCTTTATAGATATCGAATTGTTTTTTCACGTCTTCTACTTCTTTTGTTTTTGCAACTAGCTCATTATTTAAATCATCAACTTGTTTTTGAGCATTTGATTTAGCTTCATTTATTATTTGATCTGCTTGTTGTTGAGCAACTTTCTTGATATCTTCTGCTGTACTTTGAGCCATTACTAAAGTATTATTTAATGTTGTTTCTATACTTTTATAATGTTCTATACTCTTATTTAATTCTTCTATTTTTGATTTTAACTCTGCGTTTTCTTTATAATTTCTAGAATAGTCAGCAGTTAATTCATCTAAAAAGTCATCTACTTCTTCTACACTATATCCATTCATCATTTGTTTTGAAAATCTTTTATTTTCTATATCTAATGGTGTAATCATTTTTTTCCTCCCTTATGGATATCTATTAATTTATTCCATTATTTTTAAGCCATGAAACTGATAGCTTATTTTTCATTTCTTCTCTTGCCATTTCATTTGTAATTTCATAGTTTGATGGTGCAACTAAGAATATTGAATTAGATACTTTTTGGATATATCCATCTAATGCATATACTCCACCACTAATAAAGTCAACAATTCTTCTAGCTACATCCTTATTAACATATTCTAAATTAACAATTACAGATTTTCTCTCTTTTAAGAAAGAACAAATTTCATCTGATTGTTCAAAAGATGTTGGTTGTGATATTACCATTTTTATTGCATTACTATTAGTTTGTTGTTGTGGCATATTTACAACTTTACTATCTCTATTTTTTCTTCCAAATAAGCCTCTTACTTCTTGTTCTTCTTCCCCTTCATCATCATACTCATATATGTCCTCATTCTCATAATCTTCCTCTGCTTCTGCTCTATCCATTCCAAATAGATCCCATACTTTATTCATCAATGCTCCTGACATAAAAAAACCTCCTAAATTTACTTCCTTTGTTTTTCTTATTATATTTAAAAGTATCTACTTTTTTTGTCGTATTGTCAATATTTTTTACGAATGTTATTAAATTTTAATATTGTTGTAATATTATTGTAACATTTTTGTAACATTATTCCACTTTACTCAAGTCTGGATTTATTAATATCTCATCATAAAGAGAAATACTCTTATAGTTAATAATTTCTTCATCTGTAAGTCCTAATTCTCTTAGTTCTTCAGTAGTATAAGAATCTATAATTGAATAGTTTTCTCCTTGCTTTACTACCTTAACTAATATCTTACTTAAATATCCAGCTCTATTTCTTACTACATAGTTTAAGTCTCCTTCACTTACAATTGCTTGGTTTGGTACTTTTAATCCACTTGCATCCCACCAAATTAAGTCAAATGTAATTTTTCTATAGCTTATTAATTCTTTTACTTGTTCTGTTAACTTAAGAATTAATATCCTATCTCCATCATCTTCTTCTATAATATTAGTAATCTCTGCATCTACTTCTGCATTATTAGAAAGTCTTACTGACACATCATCTCCAACTTCTGCTTGTTTTGCTTCTTCTGATGATGTAATAGTTGCTATATAACAATAAAAATTATCTATTACTTTACCTTCTTCAGTACTTGTTGCTACTATTTTTCCTGTACTCAAGTCTAAACTTTCTAAAAACTCTTTACTTAAACTACTAAGATTATCAGGTGTTAAAACATCTTCTAATCCATCTACTCTATATGATACTATTCCGCTTCTTGGTGCTGTTACATATTCTGCTCCAGAATTAAGTTCACTTTCATATTGTTTTCTTTCTTCTATTAATTGATTTAAATACGACCCTTGTGGACTTGATTCACCAGCTATTTTTGCTTTTTTAGTTATTAAATTCTCTATTGCTTTCTTTTTTTCTTCCAATTCAGTTATATCTGTTAGTTGATTAATACTTTCTATTTGCTCGTCTATTTGATTTTCTAACAATTTCATATCAGACGAGTTAGATAATTCTGTATTCTCCTCCATTGCTTCTTGAATTTCTATATCTAGCTCTGCAATTTTACTTTTTAGACTTTCTTCATTAGTACTATAATATCTAAATATATTTTCATTAACAGATGCTCTTTCTCCTTCTGAAATTATTTGTTCCATACCATTTTTATAATTTTCTCCTCTAACAACTGTTTCATCTCTAATCACATAACCAACATTAGTTTCCTCTTGATATAAACTTCCTTCTTCAATTGTAAAAACATTAGTTGGTTGTTTTATCAATAAATAGACAACATAGACTAAATATGTACCTAAAATTACAAGAAGTATAGAAGCTATAATTACTTTTTTATTATTTATTTTCTGTTTCTTCTTTTTCGCTTGTTTTTTCAATCTTAAACCTCCAAAATAATTTTTATATTATTTTGTAATGTATCTTCTGCATTAAGCCAATTCGTCCCCTTATTTTTTTTGAACCATGTTAATTGTCTTTTTGCATATCTTCTACTTTCCTGTTTTATTTTATCAATCATTTCTTCCTTTGTTAATTTTCTTTCTAAATACTCTACTACTTCTTTATATCCAAGTCCTTGCATTGCTGTTGGAAATTTATTATATTTTTTATAAATATTTTCAACTTCTTCTATTAATCCATTCTTTATCATTATATCTACTCTTTTATTTATTCTATCATATAGTTTTTCCCTATCCATATTTAATGCAAAAACCTCATAATTAAACTCTGGTTCATTTTTTCTTGATTCTTTTTCTTGTTCTGTTTTATTTTTTCCTGTTGCATGATATATTTCTAATATTCTTAAAATTCTTTTCTTGTCATTTTGACTTATTTTCTTTATTGCCTCTTCATCTATTTTTTTTGCTTCTTTATATAAAGATATTAATCCCTCTTTTTCTACTCTTTTTTGTAATTCTTCTCTATATTTTTCATCAAATTCTATTTCAGGATATTCTATCTCATAAATTAAACTATCTACATAAAGTCCAGTACCTCCTACTACTATTGGTACTTTTCCTTTTCTCAATATTTCTCTTATCGCTTCTTTTGCTTGTTTTTTATAATCTGCAACACTATATCTTTCATCTGGAGAAATTATATCTATCATATAATGCTTTATTCCTTGCATTTCTTCATCAGTTGGTTTTGCTGTTCCTATATTCATTTCTTTATATATTTGCATAGAGTCACATGATACAATTTCACCATTTATCTTTTTAGCAAGTTCTATAGATAATGCTGTTTTTCCTGATGCTGTCGGGCCACAAATTACTATTACTTTTTCTTTTTCCATATTTTCACATCTTTCTGTTCTAATCCATATTTGATTGGTATATTCTCAATATTCCTTCTTGTATATCTGTCATATATCCACATTCTAGAAATAGACATATTAAAAATATTATACAAGTTAATAATATTCTTATTTTAAAAACATTGTCCTCTATTTCTCCATTTATCTTCTTTTTAAATGTTTTAAAAACAAAAGGCAATATTAGTGAATTAACTCCTGTAAATAATAATACTATTACTTTTTCTACACTTTTTTCTATATTATTATTTTCATATGTTATTTCATTTTTAGATATTAAAAACACTATTTGTGTTATTAGAAATATTACAACTATCCCTGCAAATATTACCAATAACTTTTTTGGTACTTCTGTATCTTCTAAACTATTCCAAACCCAAGCAATAACTAATACATATACTATTATTGTTCCAATCACTATAAAAGTCATTTTGTTTTGTCTCCTTTTATTTTCTTGCAAATTTTCTTTCTATATCATATTTAGTCATTTTTATTACTGTTGGTCTACCATGTGGACAAGTAAATGGATTTGGTAATTTTAATAATTCATCCATTAATTTTTCTACTTCTTCTTGTGTTAACGCCATATTTGCTTTTACTGCTGCTTTACAAGCAACTGTTGCTATAAATTTTTCTTCTTTTTCTTGTTTTGCTGTTCTTGCTACTGTATTTATTTCATCTAGTGTCTCTAAAAATAATTCTTTTGTGTCTAAGTCAATACATACTGTAGGCACTCCTGTTAATTTTATTGTATTATCACCAAATTCTTCTAATGTAAATCCTGCCTGTTCAAACATTGTCATATTTTCTTTTGCTATGTCCATTTCTTTATGTGTTAAAGTTATAACATCTGGCAATAACAATAACTGAGAATCTTTTGATTTATCACTATAATAATTTTTCTTTACTCTTTCATACATTATTCTTTCATGTGCTGCATGTTGGTCTAATATATACATTTCATTTCCTATTTCTAGAATTATGTATGTTTTAAATACTATTCCTATAAACTTATATGTTGGTTTTTGGAATTTTTCATCTGTATCGAACATAGAAACATTGTCTTTTACAATATCTATTGCATTATTTGTTTCTTCTTTATTTTTTTCTACATCATCTGTAATTGGTGATCTACCAAATAGTTTTCTATACATTTCATCAAAGTCTTCTGATACTACTTGTGGATTATTATTTAATTTCTCCATCTTTTGTTTTATTTCACCAAATTCTTCTTTTATTTCTTTATTATCTATGTTTTCAATTGCATCATTTATTTTATCTATTTTCTCTTTTTGTTCTTTATCTATTTCTAATTTTTCTTCTGTTTTATTTTTTTCTTCTTCCACTTTCTCTTCTTGTTTATTTTCCACATTTTCAACACTTGTAATATTCTCTTTTTTATCTGTTTCTAGTTTATATTCTTCACTTCTATCTTCTAATTTAATATTCTTGTTTTCTTTAAGCTCATTTTCTAATTTTTCTCTCATCTTTTTTAATTGTTCTAATACATCTGTCGTGTCTATTGGATTCCCTATATTTTCTTTTTTATCTTCTTTTTCTTTATTTGTTTTGTATTCTATTTCATTTGTTTGGTTATTCTTACGATTATATATATCCTCTAATATATTTGTTTTTATCTTACTTTCTTCATCTGTATATTTTTCTATTTGTTTTTCATTTTGTTTTCTGAATCCAAATAAACCTTGATTTGTTTCTTTTTTGCTGTCTCTTAAATTTTTTAGTCTTTCTTCAAAACTGACTGATGTTCTGTCTATTCTTTTTTCTCCATTTTTATCTCTTAGATTTTTCTCAGAATCAGATACTAATTCTCCTTTTAGTAAAGTTTCTTTTATTGCATGATATATTGCTTGAAATACCTTGTTCTCTTCTTGAAATCTTACTTCTAATTTAGCAGGATGCACATTTACATCAACTTTTGCAGGGTTTATATCTAAATTTAATATAACAAAACCAAATTTTCCAATTGGGATTAATCCTTTATATGCTTGCTCTGTTGCCGCTGTAAGTGTTTTATCTTTTATATATCTTTTATTTACAAAAAATAATTGATTAGATCTATTTGATCTGGCAATCTCTGGCTTTCCAATCACTCCTGAAACAGTTATATCCTCATATTGGTAATTTACCTCTAAAATAGCATTTGCTATATCTTTTCCATATATACTATATATTACGTCTTTTAAATTGCCGCTTCCATTTGTTTGAATAACTGTTTTACCCGTATTTATCAATTTTATTGCTACATTTGGATTTACTAATGCAATTCTTGTTATTGCATCTTCAATATATCCAGATTCTGTATAGTCTTTTTTCAAAAACTTATATCTTACTGGTGTATTAAAAAATAAGTTTCTAACAGTTATGGTCGTTCCAGTTCTACAACCTGTTTCTTCTTTTTCTAATACATCTCCTGCTTCTACAACTACTTTATATCCTATGTCTTGCTCTGCTGTCTTTGACACCATCTCAACATTTGCAACTGCTGCAATACTTGCTAATGCCTCTCCTCTAAACCCCATAGACGTTACTGAATTTAAATCTTCAGCTGACCTTATTTTGCTTGTTGCATGTCTTTCAAATGCTATTTCTAAATCATCTTGTGCAATCCCTTTTCCATTGTCACTAACTTTTATAAATGATATTCCTCCGTTTTTTATTTCTACTGTTATATTAGTTGCTCCTGCATCAATTGAGTTTTCTACCATTTCTTTTACCACTGATGCTGGTCTTTCTATTACTTCGCCTGCAGCGATTTTATTAATTGTTAATTCATCAAGTAATACTATATTCCCCATTTTTTTCCTCCGTTTTTTTTATCCTTTTAAACCTTTGGACTTATTTTATCATAACGTTTTTTAAAAATCTATACCAAAACAGTAATTAAATTAAAATTATTAAATTTTTACATTTTATACACAAACAAGACCCCTAATAATAGAGGTCCTGTTTGTTATTCTCAGAGTTCTACAAATGGAACATGATGATTGTGAGTTATCTTTATTTCAACATCCAGAATAATCGTTGGTCTCACCGCAAATCCAGTTTCATCACTCAAAGTTTGTGAAAATATCATACTATTACTACTACAAGGTGATGAACCACATACTATGATATCTCCACTAAAATCAACAACGCTAATGATTTCGTCATCTGTCGAAGAATCAAGCCAATATGAAAGTTTTTCATCTCCTTCATCTATTAGGTCTGACCTTTTAATGCCTTTAGCATCAAAAAATCCATCTTGGAAGCAAAGTTCATGGCATATTCTATTTATTATATCAACACCATTCTTTCTACCTCTTCTACCTTTAAGATATAGTTTAGTTTCAGTTACAACTTCGGCCTTATACTTTGGACGTAGTCTACCATCTGGGAATTTTACCAGTCCTATCAACTTCCATGGAATTTTTTTAGGCAAATCTTCGCTAGTAAATACCTGTTCTTGATAACAGCCTGTTTCTCTAGAACTAATTGTACAAACTCTTTCTCCTGGATTTGGAAGCATAATATTGCTTTTTAGCATATCATCTGTAATAATCATTGTTGTCCTCTCTCTAAGAATTTATCATACTAACAGCTTTTGGCTGCACATGTTATATTTTAACACATTTTACATAGTTTTTCAAATAAATCAATAAAAAACAAGACTCCTAAAAAAGAAGTCTTGTTTCTGTGCTTAAGCTATGCTAATATATTCCCTCAATGTTTACAACAATTAGAGGTAAAATGTTATATTCTCCATCTTCTTCTAGACCATCTGAGTCAAACAAGGTACAATCATTAATTTCTCCTTTACAAACTTTGTACAAGCCATAACCATAATCTTTTTTACAAGTCGAAGCAAGCCAACAGTTACCTTCTCCTATTTGACAAACTCCTTCCAAATCCGACTTTTGCACACTTCTAGCAAAGTATATACCAGAAATAGTTAAAAGTTCATTACATATTCTATCCATAATGCATTGTCCGTATTTATAACCGTACCATCCTTGAAGTATTAACTTTTGCTTACTTCCTTCCAAACAATATACTGGCTTTCCCACCTTTTTACTAGCTTCTTTTAGTAGTACACCTGTAATTTTCTCTGGAAAATCCTCGCTTGTAAATACTTGTTCTTCCTTCCAACCACTTTGTCCAGGATTAATTCTACAAACTCTGCCTCCTGGATTTTCGATTATAATTTCTTGCTCAAGTTCATAAACTGATGTCCTTTGTTTTACACTCATTTTAAGCCTTTCTTCTAAGCACTTTCAAACATACAGCTTTTGCTGTCTAAAATTTATTATACATTATTTTTTAAGATTTTGCAAATATAAAAAGCGAGTATTATCCCGCTTTTTCTTTATTCCTATTTGTTAATTTCTTCTCAAAATAAGTTGTAAGTCCTATTAAGGTTAATAGATATACAGTAATTACCATTGGGATTGTTAATATTCCTATTGGTATTCTTGTAATTGCTATAATGCTAAGTAAAATTACTTGTGCTAATATAGATATAAATATTGTTTTTAGTAAAGTTTTTCGTGTTCCTAATTTTCTATATCTAACTGCCATATAAACAAGTATTATTAAAGTTGATATAATAAATGGTACTATATATGGTTTTATAATATCTCTTCCTCTTGTATTAGGTATAGATTCTATTTCTATGCTATCTGCTGATAATGTTGTTCCATATTTTTCATTTACTTTATCTATTAAACTTTGTTTTTGTTCGTCTGTTATCTCTTTTGCTGTTATACTTACTGTATCTTCATATACTTCTACTTTTTGTATAATTACTGCTTCTCCAGGCATTACTTCATCTGTTATTTGTTTTATATCAGATATCTCAAATTCTGTTTCTAAATATAATTCTATTCTTTCACTCTCTTGATATCTTAGTCCAAAATTTAGTCCTATAGTTAATGTAACTACTATTCCTGCAATTATTATTAATGCTATTATTCCAATTATTATTTTTGATTTTTTAGTCATTTTTTTCTTTTTTTCTTCCATTTTTCTTTTTACCTCCTTCGCTTTCTTTAACTTTTACTAATAGATTTGTTATTGTAATATTATAGATAGCAATTAATGCGATTCCCCAGAACATTACCATACCAAAACTACTAATTGGTTCCCATTGTATAAAGCAGAAGGTAATAGCAGCAATACAAATTGGTAATATTTTTATAAAGAATTCTTTATATGTTTCTTTAAATGCTATATTTATTATCACTTCATTTGTTTTTTCTTCTTTCTTTAACTTTGATAACAAGTTATTTACAAATATATAATTTAATATTAATACTACTATGATTCCAAATATACTTTCTATTGATATAACTACATTCGTATATCTAAGTATTAATAAAAATAGTGCTGCCAAACCTATATATGAAAACGCATTTACTAAACCTTCAGTTTTGTATCTTATTATTAATACTATTAAAGCTATCAATGCTAGTCCAGAAATTATATATATAACTAAATTCAATTCATTTTGTGTTATATCTGATAAGATATATTCATTTTCTTCAACTGTATATACTATTGGTAGGTTTCCATTATCTAATATTACTGCTATACTAGATGCTTGTGATATATAATCTTGTAGAGTTTCTGTATCTGTTGTAGTACTTCCAATTGATAATTGTAAGCTTCCTGTTTCTATTGTTTCATCAAAACTTGTTGTCATTATTTCTTCATCATCTATTAACATAGTAATCTCTTTTGTAGTTGTTTCTGTATCATCTGTACTTTCTGTATCATCTGTTGTTTCTGTATCATCTGTTGTTTCTGTATCGTCTGTGCTTTCTGTATCATCTGTGCTTTCTGTATCGTCTGTTGTTTCTGTATCGTCTGTGCTTTCTGTATCGTCTGTTGTTTCTGATTCTACATAAGTACTACTTATATTTTTCAATTTTTCTGTTCCTTCTTTATTAAATTCTATATCTAAATATACAGTAGTACCATAAGAACTACTTGTTGAGTCTGTTCCATACATAACTTTTACTGTTTTTATATCACTATTATCCATCAATACTTCTTCTGTTTCACTGTCTATTATTTCAAATTTTCCTGTTGTTCCAATGTTACTAACTATAGTATCTGTATTGTCATCTTCAGGAATTTCTATTAAAATATCTCCTGAAGTTTCATCTAGTTTTACAACATAATTATCTACACCTAAACTCTTTAATCTATCTTCTATTATTTCTTTTGACTTTTTATAATTTTCTTCATTTAATACTTCATCAGAATTAGTAGCATTTTCCTCTTTTGTATATCCTAGTGCTTCTAATTCTTCATCTGTTAAATCATCTGCATCTGTAACTTCATTTCCTTCAGAGTCAATTATAACAGTATCCACCGTTGTATCAACTGATAATCTAATAATTCTTCCTCCATTTAAATCCATTGCATATGAATAATCCTTTACTTGATCTTCCATTCTGTTTTGTACTTGTACATATACTCCAAAAAAACCTACCATTGTAACAAGTATAGTTGCTAATACAATTGTTAATAATTTTATTTTCTTCATGATATTTCCTCCATTTTAATTTAAATGTTATAATAATTTTGTTCCATTTATTATTAATTCAAACCATATTTTTAAATATTTTGCTGCATATTTGCTCATCATTGTTCTGTCCATAAATATTTCAAAATAATCTAATACGGGACATAGTTTTGTGTCAATCGTTAAGTTAAGCAATATTTTTCTTTCTACACTATTTATCTTTAATTCTGCATTTGTTACTGCATAATTAACCCTATCATGTATATCAAATGTTGATAAATTGTCATTTGTTACTCTATCTCTATGAACATCTGATTTGTCTGCTAAAATTAATGCTGCAGATATATCACTTATTGCTGTTCCAGTATTTTCATCATGATTTCCTATTGCCATCATTATTTCAGTTCTTTCATCAACCGACATCCCCATGTCTTTTAAGATGTTATAGGCTATAATTGCTCCACTATGTGCGTGATCTGTTCTATTTACACAATTTCCTATATCATGTAAATATCCGAGCAATTCTTGCAAGTTCTACTGTTCTTTCTGGATAGCCTAATTCTTTTAAAATATCTCCTGCTCTTTTTGATACTATTGAAATATGCCTATGGCTGTGTTCGGTATATCCGGAGCCCGTCTAATTGCTTTTGTGCTCCTTGAATTAGGGCTTCTACTTCCTCATTTTCCCTAACATCAGTTAAAGTAATCATTTTATGCCTCCTTCAGATTTGTCTTTTTAGATTTTATATTAAAATGGAAAAAATATCAATATTTTTTATAAAATTATTTCATATTATTAGTTCCAACATCTTTTTTCCAAAAATCAATTAGATATTGTTTTTCTGTTTTTGGTATTAATGACATTCTATATGCTCCAATTGGTTTATCATGTGCATATGTTGTCTCTTCACCGTCTGATGCTGGTTCTAGCCAACCTTCGCCATCTACCCAAGCTTGATATACAACAGAATAATATGTATAATCTTTTAATTTTATGCTTAAACTACTTATTCCAAAAAGTTCTTGTTCTGCAATTTCTTCTGGTATTGCTTCTCCTCCTAATCCTCTGTTTCCTTTTTGATTCATTCCTATCCCTCCTATTAATAATGTTTGATATCCTTCTAGTCTTATTATGTTCCCTTTACTTTGTGACTCATATTCATTTTCATCTGGATTATAACCTGAGTTATAAGATGTTTCATAAACACGACATAATCCACATATTCCTTCTCCCCAATAAGTATATATATAAGATTGTATTTGTATAAAATCTTTATCTAATCCTTCCGAATATAGGGATATTGCTTCTATTTTATCAGAGCTATCAATTTCAGTTGATTTTGCTCCTACAGCTTCATTTGTTCCAGTTCCAAATTCCCAATAGTTTAGTGCTCCATCTGTTAATGAACCATATCTTAATATTATATTTGTAGCCTTATTTATTTTTACATCTATTTGTGTAGTATTTCCAGCTAAATCTGTCACTGCAAACGGATACAATACATTACATTCAAATTCTTTACTTAATGACATACTATCTTCTGATAAATTCCAAGCATTTACTTCTCTTATTTCTTCATTTGCTTTTATTTTTGCATTAATTTTACCATCTTCTATTTCTTCCTGAGAAAAATTTACAACAGGTGCTATATTATCTATTGTAATTCCTGTATCAAATATAGTTTCTTCATTTACTTGATTAGCATTATCTATAACTGACGCTCCAGGTATTTTTATTTTTAATTCTCCATTTCCACTTATTTCGTATAAAATAACTGTGTAATAAATATAAATTCCCGATTTTCTTCTGCTGATTGTCTTTTTAGTTGGTACGAATTTTTCATCATCTAATAAAAATTCTATGGTATCTATTATATTATCTTCTTTTAAGTTTTTCTCTTTTACTCTAAAATCTATAGTTATAGTATGTGTTTTATTTGCATATTTATTATATTTTTCATTAGAATTATTTATACTTATTAATTCTACTTTGGGAATTTCACCATCTATGTTTATATTTGCTACTATTTTTGTATCTTCTATTACATATTTTGCATAACTATTAACACATACAATGTTAATTGTTATAAATAATATAGAAAAAAAAACAACTATTTTTTTCAAATTTTACACCTCCTATTTCCCTATTGTACATATGTGAACTACCCATTGTCTAAAGCCAATGTTTTCATCTGATGTTAAAAACACATAAAAACTTCCTTTTGATAATTGCTTTGTCTTTTTACTACATTTATTTTATAACTAGTTACTATATTACTGTTATCTTGTTCTTGAATATCCTCGATATCAAATAATTTGAAAAAATTTAAATCTTCCTGAAAATTAATATTTTTTAATTGTGCAATTTTATAGATTATACATAGTATTATAACAAATACTAATATTAGAACTAAAATCTTTTTTCTATTGTTTCTCAAATTTCTCATAGTACCTCCTGTTTTTGTTCAGAATGTACTTTTATTTGTAATTGTTTAATAATATCTTCCATATTTATATTTTTTGTTTTATCATAAGTAATTTCTAATTTATAATTATCTTCTTGTATATCATCTTTTGTAAGCAGAAAGTTTTCTGTTTTATTTTCTTTTATTTCTATTTCTTGATCATTTTTAAATAATTTTATATTTATTGCTTCATTATTTATATCTTCCAATATTTCTATATAATATTCTAAATCAACTTCTGTTTTTTCTCCTTGCTCATTATAGTTTTTTACTTTAAATTCATATACTCCATTTTCATTACTATTATTTATTTCTAAACTATCTCCATTTTCTACTTTTAAAATTGGTGTTGCAATTTCTGTTGATCCATTTATATCTTTTCTGCTAAATCCTTTTCCCATACTATATCCTGAAAAAAAGAATATTAATATTATTACTATTATAATAATTATACTTATTACTTTTTTTCTATTTTTTATTTTCTCTTTTATTTTTTCTTTCATTTTTTCCTCCTAATATTCACATAAGTGGGAAATATTTTATTCATACTCCCCACTTAGTACAAAGATGAATTTTTTCATTTTCATTTCTTCTATAATTTTTATAAAAAGATTTAAACTTGTGGTTGTACTTGTGTTCCAGTAATTACTACATCAAATGTATAACTTTGGATTCTTTCAGCATCTTGTGTATCTATTAAATCATTATTTGCAACTTCTTCTTGATTGCTTCCTGTTTCGTAATTCCATTTCCAACCTACATTTAATGTTTTAGTTTTTTCTTCATCATTTGCATTAATTATTCCTGATAAATCACTTTCTAATTCTTGTATTGTATTATATTCTACATCATTATACATAAATTTAAGATTTTGTGGTTTATTATTTTCATTTGTAAAAATAATATTGTAGTTAATACCAACTTCTGAACCTGTTGCATCTATTATTATGTTAAAACTTCCACTTGTACCTGGGGCTATTTTGTTATTGACAAGTGTTTTATTATCACATGTAGATGCCAAGTTAATTTCTTCTACTTGCTCATTTTGTCCATTTACTTTAAAGCTCCAAGTAGCAACTTCTGCTACTCCTTCCCCTCTTACTTCACTTACATATTTAGCATATACCTGTCCACATATAAAAGCTAATAAAGTTATAGCCAAAACAGCAACAACAACTAACACTTTTTTGTCAAAGGCATTCCTCCTTTTAATTAAATTTTTCGTTTGGTTTTTTAGATAATAACGACTCTAAAAAATTGAATTAAATTTTAAAATTTAAAAATTATAGAATTAATTTGAAAATGTAAATACATTATAATGTCAAAAAATGGAATTGTCAATTATTTTTTGTGATTTTTTAAAACTTCTTATCGCAAAATTCGACAAAATTCCACTTTTTGATATGTTTTTTATTTTTTATTTACACCTATTATTCCTCCTATTATCCCAAATACAATACCCACAGCTATCATTATTACACTTTGTAAATTAAGACTAAATCTAACATTTAAAAGACTTGAAATTAGGTATAATATTAATATATAACCTCCTCCAACTAATGCTCCATTTAATATACCATTTTTCTTTATTTGCATATTTCCAATCGAACTTCCAATCAATATACTTATTCCTGTTACTACTATTATTACAGGTACTATCGTATTCTCACTTATATTAGTATATGTTAAAATAATAGAATATATTAATAAGCAAACCACTGTAAATAACATCGCTATACTGATTCCTTTAAACAAATTTCTTACTATTCCATTTTTATTTTCTTGATATGTTTCCATTTTTCCCTCCAAAAAATTTATTTTTTCTAATTAATTTATATTAAATAAAAAAAGAAATAGAACTTTTATAATTCTATTTCTTCCAATTTTTCTATTATCTTACATATAATATCTTCTCTAACAAATTCTTTTCCTGTTTCCTTCTTTAATGAAGTCGCTATATCTTTAGTTTCGTTAGAAAAGTTTTCTTCATTTACATTAAATCCAAAACTTATTAGTAGATATTTTATTTTTCCTCCTTGTGAATGTACTTCTGTTAATATTCCACAAATCTTTTTACCTTTAAATATTAAATCATTTGGTTTTTTTATATCTAATTTATAATTATACAACTCATCAATTGCTTCTCTTATTTTTTCTGCTATTTCTATTGTTAAATTTTCTAGTTTATCTATGCTACATTTTGGGTGTAATATTACAGTCATAGCTATATTTTTACCATAACCTGTATACCAATTTCTTCCTTTAGTTCCTATTCCTCCTGTTTGTACTTCTGCTAGTAAAGTCTTACCATTATTTGCTTCATTTTCTGCTATTTTTTTTGCATATAAATGAGTTGAATCTATTTTTTTAAAATATTCTATTTTCTTTCCTATTATTTTTGTTTTTGCATTTTTTATTTTTTCTATATCCATTTTATTCTTTCCTTTTTCTATTTATTCTAACATAATGATACTGTATTCTCAAGAAGAAATAGTTGACAAAGTTACTTTTAAAAGAGGTGAACTTTGTCAACGGCTTAAGAATATTTTTATAAAACTTCTTTATCTTGACTTATTTTTAGTACCGCCTAGAACTCTATTTTTTCTTCTATCCAATCTTTTAAATCTGATATCTTAACTCTTATTTGCTCCATTGTGTCTCTGTCACGGATTGTAACTGTTTCATCTTCTAATGTATCAAAATCTACTGTTACGCAATAAGGAGTTCCTATTTCATCTTGTCTCCTATAGCGTTTTCCTATACTTCCTGTTTCGTCATAATCACACATGAAATTTTTTGTTAGTTTTTCATATACTTCATTTGCTTTTTCTGATAATTTTTTAGAAAGCGGAAGCACTGCTACTTTATAAGGTGCTAGAACTGGATGTAAATGTAATACTGTTCTTATATCACCTTCAGCAATTTCTTCTTCATCATATGCATTACAAAGAAATGCTAAAACTACTCTATCTGCTCCAAGTGATGGTTCTATTACATATGGTACATATTTTTCGTTTGTTTCTGGGTCTTGATAGCTTAAATCTTGTTTTGAATGTTCCATATGTTTTGTTAAATCATAGTTTGTTCTATCAGCTATTCCCCATAATTCTCCCCAACCAAATGGGAAATTAAATTCTATATCAGTTGTTGCTTTACTGTAGAATACTAACTCTTCTTTACTATGGTCTCTTAATCTAATATTTTCTTTTTTCATTCCTAAACTTAATAACCAATTCTCAGAATAATCTTTCCAATATTTAAACCATTCTAAATCTGTTCCTGGTTTACAGAAAAATTCCATTTCCATTTGTTCAAATTCACGTATTCTAAATATAAAGTTTCCTGGTGTTATTTCATTTCTAAATGCTTTACCAATTTGTGCAATTCCCATTGGCAATTTTTTTCTTGAAGTTCTTAATACACTTTTAAAGTCAACAAATATCCCCTGTGCTGTTTCTGGTCTTAAATATATTTCTGATTTTTTATCTTCTGTTACTCCTTGTGATGTTTTAAACATTAAGTTAAATTTTCTTATGTTTGTAAAATTAGTTTTTCCACAATTAGGACATGGTATTTTGTGTTCATTTATAAAGTCTATTAATTCTTTTTCACCCATTCCATCAGCAATCATATCTTTTCCTTGTTCGTGTGCCCATTCTTCGATTAACTTATCTGCTCTATGTCTTGTTTTACATTCCCTACAGTCTATTAGTGGGTCTGAAAATCCTGCAACATGACCTGATGCCACCCAAGTTTCTGGGTTCATTAATATTGCACTATCCAATCCTACTACATTTTTTTGTTCTTGAATAAATTTCTTTTTCCAAGCATTTTTTACATTGTTTTTTAATTCGTTCCCAAGTGGTCCATAATCCCATGTATTTGCTAAACCTCCATAAATTTCTGAACCCGGATAAATAAATCCTCTGTTTTTACAAAGTGCAACTAATGTGTCCATTGAATCTAACATAAAAATTCCTCCTTCTTTTTAGCTAAAGAAAAACTTTCCTCCTTAGCTAACTTAAAATAATTTAGCTAGGGACGAAAGTTCTTCCGCGTTTCCACCCTATTTCCTAAATTAGAGAAATCTAATTTAAGCACCTCAATTTAAAAGTTACTCCAAAGCTCCCCATACTTATTTATTACAGGTGTTCCACCATCTACCTGCTCTCTATAAATAAATTTTACAGTATTTTTTCTTCTTCAACGTAACAAATATTTTTTTATTTCATATATTTTATTATGATAAAGTAAAAAAGTCAACAAAATTAATAAAAAATGTTGATAAAATAATTTTTTTGTGTTAAGATTATAACTGTGTTCAAAATATAGGGTTATAG
>CAZQTH010000020.1:0-23796 GCA_964596175.1 uncultured Clostridium sp.
AGTTAGTTTACTTTGATAAACCTTTAGTTTAGTTTTAGTTTATTACACAAATTACCATTTATTGAGTTTCAAAAAGTGAACAATTATATTTTATCATAAATATACATATATAACAGATTACAACCTTTTACTTAGTTCATATTTTCATTTTCTAATATTTCTAACATCATTTTTGCACCATCACGAAAACCATTTTGATAAAATTTTTTATTATCATATGCGGACAAACAATTTTCTCTTTCTAAATATTTTTCTAATCGTTCTAAAATAAATTCTCTTGTATTTCCAATTCAAGGTTTATTTTGTGTGCAAATCATTTGTGCATATTGTGTGCAGAAAACAAAAATTAATGAATAATGACAAATATTTTTAAAAATATAATGAATAATGAGAAAAGCTACAACATAGTAATATCAATACTTCTAAATAATTTTGAATAAAAATAAAAAAGCCTGAAATTGGTTAAATTTCGGCTTTTTTGGTGCAGATGGCCGGAATCGAACCGGCACGGTTTATTCAACCGCAGGATTTTAAGTCCTGTGCGTCTACCAATTCCGCCACATCTGCATATCCAAGAATTGGTTTTTTCTTACGACAATAGTTATTATAATATGGTAAATTAGATTTGTCAATACAAAAAAGAGAAAATTTAAAAAAAGTTTTTCAAAATAGTAAGTTTTGTTTATATATAAAAAATAAATTTTGCTAGACAAAAATAAAAAAAACTGATACTATTACAAAAGATAGGAGAAATAAAAATGGATAGAATAAAAGAAGAAAATTTTAGAAAATTTGAAGGAAATTTAAAAATATTAAGTATTAGAGCAAAGTATGCAGGAGATGAGAAAGCTGAAGAATACATGGAAATTGTAGACAAGTTAGAACAAATAAGAAAAAATAGACATTTAGCTATGTTAAGTGAAGAAAATGTAGAAAGTAAATTATATTCACAACTACTTGATGTAGTTGGAAATAACAACAATGATACTATGTATACGAAAATAAAAGAACTATTAAGTGATTATAGTTTGAAATCTAGTGAGGAAAAACAAAATATGATTGATTTTGAGGAAGAAAGATAATGGAGAAAATTGTAGTTGCAACTAATAATAAAGGAAAATTAAATGAAATAAAAGCGATTCTAAAAGAATATGAATTATTAAGTTTAAAAGACCTAGAACTCAATATAGAAGTCAAAGAAGATGAAAATACTTTTAAGGATAATTCCTTAAAAAAAGCAAGAGAAGTGTTTAAAGTTACAAACATACCATGTATAGCAGATGACAGCGGATTATGCATAGATGTTTTAGATGGCTTTCCAGGAGTAGAGACAGCGAGATTTTTAGGAAAAGATGCTTTACAAGAAGATAGGAATAAATATATATTGGAGAAAATGATAGGAAAGACCGGAGAAGAAAGAAAAGCAGAAGTAATATGCGATATAGCATATGTGGATAAAGAAAGTGAAGTTGTAGTAGAAGGAGTTATAACAGGTAAAATATCAAAATCAGAAAGAGGAAAAAACGGCTTTGGATTTGATCCTATTTTTGAATTAAACAATGGAAAAACTTTAGCGGAATTATCTGAAGAAGAAAAAAATGAAGTAAGTAGTAGAAAATTAGCACTTGAAAAATTAAGAAAATTTTTGGAAGATAAAAATAAAATTTCTTAGAAAATACCTATAATAAAATAATGAAACCACTGAAAATAGTGGAAAAGAGAAAAGTGTAAAATTGAAAAAAATAAAATCTTAGAAACGGTTGACTTTTATGGTACTTTATGGTAAAATAAATAACTGTAATCCGCTTAGTCAAGGCTCCATAAATATTAACAATTTGTTAGTTGCCTGAATTTAAGGATTAGCGAGTATACAAATAAGGGAGGTGCATTTTAAGATGTACGCAATAATTGAAAGCTGTGGTAAACAATACAAAGTAGCAGAAGGAGATGTTGTATTTTTCGAAAAATTAGATGCAGAAGAAGGTAAAAAAGTAACTTTTGATAAAGTTATGTTAGTATCTGAAGATGGAAAAGTACAAGTTGGAAATCCTTATGTTAAAGGTGTAAAAGTAGAAGGAAAAGTAGTTTCTCATGGTAAAGCTAAAAAAATTATTGTTTTCAAAATGAAAGCAAAAGCTAACTATAGAAGAAGATATGGTCATAGACAACCATATACAAAAGTAGAAATTACATCAATAAAGACAGCAGAAAAGAAAGCTACAACAGCTAAAAAAGAAACAGAAAAAGTAGCTGAAAAAGCAGAAGCTTAATTGAAATATATTTATAAGAGAGAAAATAAAAAAGAAGTCGAAAGGAGTTGAGAAACCATGGCTCATAAAAAAGGTCAAAGTAGTAGCCGTAACGGTAGAGATAGTGAATCAAAAAGACTTGGTGTTAAAAGAGCAGATGGACAATTTGTTTTAGCAGGAAACATTTTAGTTAGACAAAGAGGAACAAAAGTACATCCAGGAGTTAATGTAGGAAAAGGTAGTGATGACACATTATTTGCTTTAATCGACGGAAATGTTAAATTTGAAAGAAAAGGAAGAGATAAAAAACAAGTAAGTGTTTATCCAGTAGCACAAGCTTAATTTTGATAAAGAGTAAGGTATAGATTTAAACAATGCTATACCTTATTTTTTTGTTTTGATTAAAACATTATGTAGATGTAACACAATAACTTATATGTAGAAAAAGTCTTAATTGAATAATATGAAAAAAAGAAGAGATTATCATACAAATTATTTACATTTTAAAGATTTGTAAAAATAATGTTTTTTTGCTAGTAATTTGATATATTTAATTGAAGTTTTTTATATACCATGTTATAATCAAGACTATAAAAAGGAGAAGTAGAAATATGGAGAAAAAAGTTGAAATATTACTAACTACCTACAATACAAATCATGAATATTTGAGAGAGCAAATTGATAGTATATTAAATCAAACATATAGAAATATATCAGTACTAATAAGCGATGATAGTTCAACAGATCAGGAAGTTATAGATATTTTAAAAGAATATGGAAAAAAAGATAAAAGAATTAGATTATTTTTACAAGAAAAAAATTTAGGTTATAATAAGAATTTTGAATTTTTATTAAAGTGTTCAGGTGCAGATTATATAATGTTTTGTGACCATGATGATGTTTGGAATGAAGATAAAGTTGAAAAAAGTCTAAAAAAATTAATAGAAGATAAAGTTGATATGGTATATTGCAATAGCAAACAAATTAATGAAAATGGAGAAGTAATTAAAGAAAACTATTTTAAATATAAAAATGTGCCATTAATCAAAGGAAAAAGTTATTTAGCAATATCTAGATGTATAGGAATAGGCTGTTCACAAATAATTACTAAAAATGTAAAAAATAAGATGCTACCATTTTTAGATTCTGTAATAGCACATGATTGGTTAGCAAGCTTCATTGCAAATGAAAACAGAGGTATTAGTTATATTGAAGAGCCTTTATTTAAATATAGACTTCATAATAATAATGTTTTTGGAGGAAGAAGTTTAGCACAGAATTTATCAAAATGGAAAGAAGAAAATGGAACAAGTTATAAAAGTTATTTAAAATACAGAAAAGAAAAAGTAATTGATAAAGCTTATCTAGACGGTGCTAAGATGTGTCTTGATTATAGCAGAATAGAGGAGAACAAAGAATTTTTAAAGGAATTAATTTCTTATTATGAAGATTTAGAAAAATCTAAATATATTAATTTTCATATAGTGAAATATTTTAAATTTTTAGCTGGAAAGAACTTATTAAAAAAGATGATGAAAGAATTGATAATATTTCATTTACCAATAATAGGATATTTAATATTTAGAATATAAATAAATTAAGCAAAGAATAAAAAGAGGAAGAACTAAAACAGAAAGAGATAATATTTAAACACACATTTTGATAAGTTGTTAAGTTTTCTAGTATTAATTGACAAAATTTCGATTTAAATATAGAATATAAATCGACAAAAATATTTCTGAATTTACAACTAGAGAGGAGAGAAAGTGGAAAGGATACCACGAGGTTATGGAATTTATAAAAACAGTATGGAAAAATAGAAAATTAGTAGGACAATTAGGAAAAAACGATTTTAAAAATAGATTTGCAAATACAAGTCTAGGGAGTATTTGGGGGTTTTTACAACCTTTTGTATTCATGTTTACATATGTAATAGTATTTCAATATATATTAAAAACTGGAAGTAGTGGTGATGACCCATATATAGTATGGTTTTTACCAGGAATGGCTATGTGGCAAACTATAAATGATACAGTTATGAATGCAAGTTTATCAATAAGAAGTTATAGTTATTTGGTAAAAAAAGTAGTCTTTCCTGTTGATGTAATACCAATTATTTCAATAATAGCAAGTAGTTTTGTCGGAATATTCCTATTTATAATTGCAATAGTAGTTGGATGTGTATATAATTATGTACCAAATTTTTTACAAGTAATTTATATTATAGTTGCTATGTATGCATTTTTAATTGCTTTTACAAGATTCACATCAGCACTTTCTACTTTAGTACCAGATTTTGCAAATCTTTTAGGAATATTAATGCAACTATTTATGTGGTTTACACCAATAGTTTGGAATTTATCAATGTTATCAAATCATCCCACAATACTTGCATTCATGAAATGCATGCCATTTACTTATTTGGTATCAGGATTTAGAGATAGCTTTATAGAGGGAAATATAGTTACAGAACAAAATGGAATATTCACAATAGTTTTCTGGGTAATTACAATAATAATGTTCTTATGGGGTAATTATGTGTTTAAGAGAAATAAAAAAGATTTTGCAGATGTATTATAAAAGAAAGGGATAAGAAATGAAAGAACCAATTGATGTATTACTTGCAACATATAATGGTGAAAAATACTTAAAAGAGCAATTAGATAGCATATTAAACCAAACATATAAAAATATTAATTTAATAATATCAGATGATGCATCTAAAGATGGAACAAGAGAAATTTTAAAAGAGTATGAAGAAAAAGACAAAAGGGTAAAAGTATTTTACCAAGAAAAAAATTTGGGTTGTGTAAGAAATTTTGAGTTCTTACTAAAACAAGTGCAAAGTGAAGTTTTTATGCTATCTGACCAAGATGATTTTTGGTTACCACAAAAAATAGAAAAAACATACGAAGCTTTAAAAAATAATGATGCAGACTTAGTTTTTGGGGATTTGGAAGTTGTAGATCAAAATTTAAAAACAATATATCCATCTTTTAATGACTTTATGAAACTAAGCAGAAAAATAAAAAAATGTCTAAATAGTTATAAATTAAATTATTTATATTGTTGCGTAACAGGTTGTACATTAATGTTAAAGAAAAAATGGATTTCAAATATAATTCCAATTCCAAAAGATTCAAAACATTTAATTCATGACCATTGGATAGGAATTGTTGTAGGAATAAATAATGGTAAATCAGTATATATTCCTGAGAAATATATAAAATATAGGCAACATGGAAATAATCAAATTGGAACAGAAAAACTTTCTCATAAATTTAAAAAATTAGAGCAAGTAAGAGAGTTGTTTATAAATGTAAAATTAGGAGTATTTGGAACATATGTAAATAATGAAGATAGATTTCCAGAAGATTTAAAAAAGTTAAATAGAGAAGCTTATGAATATTTTAAAATGCTAGAGAACAAGAAAAAATTTAACTTTAAAGGATGGGAAGTGTTCCATGAATTATATAAAGAAGAAACTTTTTTATATTATATAGAAAATTTCTTGATTATGAATATGCCATTTTTAGCAAAAGGATTATTTAATATTAGATATGCTTTTTTAAAAATTATGGGAAAAAGATAACATAAGGAGGAAAGCTAAATGGATAATGAGCAAAATGATGTGAAAGAAAATAAAAATAGTAAAGTAGTTGTTAAAATCGAAAATCTATGTAAAGATTATAAAATGTTTAACAGAAAATCAGATAGATTAATAGAAGCAATAATTCCTAAAGTTAGCAGACATAACACATTTAAGGCTTTAAATAATTTTAATTTAGAAATAGGAAAAGGTGAAGTTTTAGGAATATTAGGAAAAAATGGAGCTGGAAAATCTACATTGTTAAAAATAATTACAGGAGTTGTGACTCCAACAAGTGGAACTGTGGAGATAAAAGGAAAGATTAGTTCACTTCTAGAGTTGGGTGCAGCTTTTAATATGGAGTTAACAGGAGTAGAAAATATATATCAACATGGAGAAGTGATGGGACTTTCAAAAGAAGAGATAGAAAAGAAAAAGCCAGAAATAATAAAATTTGCAGACATTGGTGACCATTTATATCAACCAGTAAAAACTTATTCTTCTGGTATGTTTGCAAGGCTAGCTTTTGCATGTGCTATTAATGTGGATCCGGATATTTTAATTGTAGATGAAGTTTTATCAGTTGGTGATATGGCTTTCCAATTAAAGTGCTTCAAAAAGTTTGAACAATTGAAAAAAGCAGGAAAAACTATAATATTTGTAACACATAGTATTAACGATATTTTAAATAATTGTAATAGAACAATTATTATGAATGATGGAAAGAAAATATTCGATGGTGGAGTTAAAGAAGGTGTAGAAAACTATAAAAAACTAATAACTGGAATGCTAAAAAAACAAGACTTAGAAACTCAAAAAAGTGAAAAAGAAAATAATAAAGTAGAGAATATTGCTATTTTAGGTGTGAATGACGATAATGTTGAATGGAAAAAATACTTCACATTAAATCCTGATGTAATAAAATATGGGAATGGAGAAGCAGAAATAATAGATTTTGGTATTTTCAATAATAAAGGAGAACCAACAACAATAATAAGTAGCGAAGAAGAAGTAAGTGTAAAATTAAAAGCAATATTTAATGAAGATATAGAATGTCCAACATTTTCAATGACAATAAAAGATTTTAATGGAAAAGAAATTTGTGGTACTAATACAAGTTACTTGAACTACTATACTGGAAAATGTGAAAAAGGGAAAAAATATATTTGTGAATTTAGACAAAAGTTTCAACTTGCACCTGGAAAATATACATTATCACTAAGTTGTAGTAGATATGATGTCAATGGGGAAATAGTAGTACTAAATAGAAATTATGATTTATTAATATTTGAAGTGATTTCAAGCAAAAAATTTGTAGGATATTTTTATATGGATACAGATGTTAATTTCTCAAAAATAGAAGAATAGGAGAATAAGATGAAAGAAGTACATTTATTTATATTATGGGAACATGCAAGAGTAAAAGAAAAAGAAATACTAGATGATATAAATGCAAACTTTAAGGTTTTAGGAAAATATAATATCAAATGGAATAAAGAAAATTTTTCCAAGAATCTTTCAAGATTTTATGGAACTAATTTGCCTAAAAATTCTGGTAAGGAACAACATTGTGGAAATGGAGAATTTTTGCTAATTGTAGTTGAGGTAGATAATCCTAAATATGAAGAAAGAGATACAAGCAAAGGAAAACAAATAGTGAATATTGATATGTTTGATAAAAAAACATATTATAGAGAATTAACAGGTGGAGGACATAAAGTTCATGCAACTAATTCAGAAATAGAAACAAACCATGATTTAACATTATTACTTGGAAAATCAATAAAAGACTATGTGAATGAAATAAAAGAAAATAAAGTTGTAGAAACGATAAATGTAGAAAGAGAATTAACTGGAAATGATGGATTTGTAAGCATAGAAGAAATGTTTTATACATTAAATAATTGTATCAATTATGCAATTTTAAGAAATTATGAAACTTTACCAGATGAGATATATGTAAATGAACATAATGATGTAGATATAATATGTGATTCATTAGAAAATGCAGTATATGTATTAAATGCAGAAAAGGTTTTTCAAGAAGATTATAGAGTTCATTATAAAGTAAAAGCTGAAAATAAAGACGTGTTTTTTGATTTAAGACATATAGGAGATAATTATTATTATTATAAAATAGAGCAAGAAATTTTAGATACAAGGATTTATAATGAAAAAGGATTTTATACAATTTCAAATGAATTATATTTCTACACATTGCTATATCATGCATTATTACATAAACTTGATTTTGCTGATGATTATAAAAATAGGCTACAAAAGATGAATTCAAAATATGCTGAAGAGATTGCAAGTAATGATAAATCTATAAATTTACTAAATAATTGGTTATTGGAAAATGGATATAGTATCACAGTTCCAATAGACATATCAGTACAATTCAATAAAGAAAACACTAAAAAATTTGATAAGTTATTATATAAGAATGAATTGGAAAATAATGAAAAAATAAATCTATTGATAAATCAAAATAATGAACTAAAGGAAGAAAAAAATAAACTAGAAGATGAATTGCAAAAAATAGTTAATTCTAAATCTTGGAAAATAACGAAACCAATAAGAGATTTTATGTTAAAAAATAAGTAGGTATTATTGGTAGATTCTAAAATATTAGAAGTAGGAGCAAACTTCGGAGAATTAACTGGATTATTATGTAGAAAAGGTTAAAAAGTTGTAGCGATTGAAGAAAAAAAAGCTAAAGCTGAGTTAATTGCAAAAAGATATAATAATTTAGAAAACTTAGAGATACTTGCGTTGATAGATTATTTGGCTGAGAATGTTGTAATCCTTTTAGCAATAGATAACAAATTGAAGTTGAATTCAAATAAGAATTACAGTTAGCAACAGGAAAATATACTCTATCATTTAGTTGTATGCATTTTAATTTACAAATTACTATAAATAGAAAATAAATAAAACGAAGAAAAATAAACAAGTTACAGGAAGAGAAAAGTAGATTAGAATATGTTATATATATGTGATAAGAGTATTAAATTTATTTAGTGAACAATTACCAGAAGTTGAACAAGATGTAGATGTTAAAAACTATTAGAGTTTTAATAAAGGGAGATTTATGTATGAAATTAAATTTAGAGTTTTATAAAAATGATACTGAAGAAATACTAGATGAGAGAGAAAAAAAAATAATTGAATATATTAATAAGTATTCTCCAGAATTGTATGAAAAAATATTTGAAAATGATAATAGTGTGGAAACGATATTAGCTCTTTCAAGTATCAGACGTAATATTTTAAATTGGTATGAGATGAATAGAGAATCTTCATGTTTAGAGATACGGTGCAAATTTTGGAGAAATTACTGAAGAATTATGTGCTAAAAGTGAAAGAGTAGTGTCAATAGAAAAATCTAAATTAAAAGCGGAAGCAATAGAAAAAAGATTAAAAGATAAAGAAAACTTAGAACTTGTGGTTGGAGATTTAAATGATATTAAATTAAAAGAAAAATTCGATTATATAGTTATAACAGAAGCATTTGAAAGAGCAAATGAATATATTACTGGTAATAATTGCTTTGAAGAGTTATTAAAATATTGTAAAAATTTATTAAAAGATGATGGAAAAATATTATTAGCAACAAATAATAAGTTTGGAATTCAATATTGGAATAATAAAAAATATATTGATTATGAAGAAAATTCATATTATGGTTTGTATAAGGATATAGAATACAATAAGCCACAAAATTTTTCAAAAAAACAATTAACTAAAATGATAGGTGAATTAGGCTTGAAAAGCAACTTCTATTATGTTTTTTCAGATTACAAAATGCCTAATTTAATATATAGTGAAAGATATGAGCTAACAAATGAAGATATGGGAAGAGTCTTTACTTATTATAATGAAAATCAATTAATAAATTTTTATGAAAATCAAGTATTAAGTCAAATAAGAAAAGAGGGAAACGAGTTTTTAAACTTTTTTGCAAATTCATTTTTTATAGAAATATCAAAACAAGAAATAACTAATAATGTTAACTATATTACATTTACAAATTATAGAAAAGAAAAATATAGAATATGTACAACAATCAAAGATAATGAAGTTATAAAAAAAGCCACTAATGATAAAGCAGAAGAACATATCTTAGAAATGAAGGATTTTTATCAATATTTAGATGAATATAATATAGATATTATAGAACAGTATACTGATAATAAATTTATGAGTAAATATATTAAAAGCTTTACAAGATATGATGTATATTTAGAAAATTCAAAAACAATAGAGGAATTAAAAGAAAAGTTGAAAATATATACTGATATACTATATGATAAGTCAATTAATTATAATGAAATTGATATAAATGACTTAAATGATGATATAAAAAAAATAGATGTAGAAAAATTAAAAAAATTCAAATTTTTAAAATATGGATTTTTAGATTTAATACCAAAGAATTGCTTTTATATAAACGGAAAATTAAGCGTATTTGATCAAGAGTGGATGGGAAATTATATACCTGTAGAATACATTTTATATAGAGGAATAAAAAACACAAATTTAGTTGAAAAATTTACTATAAAAATATATAAAGAGCTAAATTTGTCAGAATTTATAGATATATTTGAAAATTTAGAAAAGAATTTTAATGAAAAAGTAGTAGATAAAACATTATTATACAATGTTTTTAATAGAAAAGTTATAACACAAGCTGAAACTATTGCAACATTAAAACATTATAATAATTTAAATAATATTAAAGAAAATGAAATTATAACGTTGACTTCAGAAAATCAACAAAAAGAAAATAAAATTCGTGAATTAGAAAGTCAATTGGAAAACAAAGAAAAAGAAATACAAGCAATTACAAATTCTACATCTTGGAAAATAACAAAGCCATTAAGAAAGTTAAAAGGATTAGCTAAATAATATAAATAGTATAAGGAAGGTAATGAAGCAATAAAAAAATAGAGAAGAGAAAAGAAAGGTAATATAGAAATGAGCGTTAGATTAAGAGATAAAGTTTTTCCAGAAGGAGGAAAAGTAAGACAAGTACTGAGAAAAATAAACAGGATAATACATAGATTAAAACCAAGCAATGTAAAGAAATTCTTGAAATTATTAAAAGAAAATGGATTAAGAGAAACATGGAATATTATAACTAACAATGTACAAAATGTAACAACAGGAACACCATATGAAGTTTGGATGAGTTTTAATGATCCAAAACCAGAAGAATTAGAAGAGCAAAGAAATACAAAGTTCGAATATAATCCTAAAATAAGTATTTTAGTACCGATGTATAATACACCTATTAATTTTTTTCAAGAGTTAGTAGATTATTTAGTTAATCAAACTTATACTAATTGGGAATTATGCCTAGCTGATGGAAGCCCTGAAAGAAATGAAAATATTGAGAAAATATGTGAAAAAGATAAAAGAATAAAATATAATTATACAGGAAAGAATTTAGGGATTTCAGGTAATACAAATGAAGCTTTAAAGATGGCTACAGGAGATTATATAGGACTTTTAGACCATGATGATTTATTACCTGTTAATTCATTATTTGAAGTAGTAAAAGCTATAAATGAAGATAGAACAATTGATTTTATTTATACAGATGAAGATAAAATAACAACAATGGACAAGCCAAGATTCGAGCCTCATTTTAAACCTGATTTTGCAATTGATACATTGCGTTCCAATAATTATATTTGTCATTTTAGTGTGTTTAGAAAAGATTTAATGGAAAAATTGGGAGGAGAAAGAAGTAAGTATGATGGTGCACAAGATTATGACATTATTATAAGAATGGCAGAAATAGCAAAAAATATAAAACATATTCCAAAAGTTTTATATCATTGGAGAGTTCATGAATTATCAACAGCCAAAGCAGGGGGAGACGCAAAGCCATATGCTTTTGAAGCAGGAATACTAGTTTTAGAAGATCATCTAAAAAGAGTTGGACTAGAAGGTACAGTTAAACATGGAGCAACACTTGGAACATATGAAATTGATTATAAAGTGAAAGGAAATCCCAAAGTAACAATTTTAATTCCAAATATGGATCAAGCAAAGACTCTAAAAACTTGCATTGATTCAATATTAAAATTAACTACGTATGAAAACTATGAAATAGTTATAATTGAAAACAATAGTAAAGAAAAAGCAACATTTGAATATTATAAAGAATTAGAGAAAAATCCTAAAATAAAAATATTAACATATATACCAGAGGAAAAAGGGTTTAATTATTCTAAGATAATAAATTATGGAGTAAAAAACACAGATGGAGAATATGTAATACAATTAAATAATGACACTGAATTATTAACACCTGACTGGTTAGAAAAAATGATAGGAATGAATCAAAGAGAAGATGTTGGAGCAGTTGGTGTAAAATTATATTATCCAGATGATACAATTCAACATGCAGGAACTGTAATTGGTGTATATGGAGTTGCAGGACATGTTTTTAGAGGTTTATACAAAACTAATCATGGATATTTTGCAAGAGAAAGTCATATACAAAATGTAAGTGCAGTAACAGCAGCATGTATAATGACAAAACGTTCAATATATGAAGAAGTAGGATATATGGATGAGAAATTTGCAGTAGCATTTAATGATATAGATTTTTGCTTAAGAATTGTTACATCAGGACATTTAATTATATATAATCCTTTTGTCGAACTAGTACATTATGAATCAAAATCCAGAGGAGCAGAGGACACAGAGGAAAAGAAAAAACGCTTCCAAGGAGAAATTGACTTGTTCTATAAAAAATGGGGAGATTATAAGAAAAAAGGAGACCCATATTACAATATTAATTTAAGGTTAGATTCTGATCAATATGAAATAAAGCAAGAAAAAGTTGAGTATTAGCAAATATAAGAATTTTTAAATAAATTGAGGGGAAGATTATGAAAGTATCAGCAAAAGAAAAAATAATAAGAATATTTACTATAGCAAGTTTTTTAATAACAATATTATCATTTGAATTATTATATAACAATGCAGAATTTATTAGAGCAATTATTAATCATACGGAGTTAACATATAATTTTTCTTTATTTAGAGTAATCATCTACATAACTACTTTTGTAGTATTGTTATTAAAATTTAAGAAAATGTCAAATTATGCAATGCAAAATTTTGACATTAAAGTAAAAAAATATTTAACAATAGCATTTTTTATAGTATTTTTGCTTGGCACTGTTTATATATGTATGACAAAGTTTAAAATTCAAACAATTGGAATTATAATTATGACATTTTTTATGACAGCTTGTATGATATTGTATTTGGGAAAAAGTACAATTAAAAATATGCTTATATTTGGATTTACATTTGGAGTTTTGTTCAGTATAACAAATTTTTTTAATCATGCAATAGATGAAAGGCAACATTTTATTTCAGCTTTAAATGTTTCTTTTGGAAATTTTAACTTTGATGAACCAATAACAGATGAAAAATATCAACAATGGGATCAGGTTTTAAGATATGATCAATTAAGTGAAGAAGTATTTGAAACTTATGAACCTCAAATAACAAGTGAAGTTGAGGAAGGAAAGGAACCAACAGGAAGTTCAGCTTTATTATATTTACCGTCAGGGATAGGTATTACTTTGGCTAGAATATTAAAAGGAACGATGATAGATGTATATATAGCTGGAAGAATAACAAATTTAATATTTTATTTAGCAGTAGCAGCAGTTATAATTAAAATTTTACCATTTAAAAAGAATTTATTTGCTTGTTTCATGGTTAATCCAATGTTAATAGCATTGGCAGCATCCTATTCATTAGATGGCATCTGTTCAATATTTATTATGTTGTTTATTGCATATGTCTTAAAATTATTTAAAGAAGAAAAAATTGGATTAAAACAGATAGGAATTCTGATATTGTTGTTTGCTTTAGTATTAATGCAAAAAAGTATGGCTTATGCTCCAATTGCACTTATAGTATTTATTTTACCAATTATAAAAATAATAAAACAAAATAAAAAATATATACCAT
The DNA here is from genome assembly GCA_964596175.1 of uncultured Clostridium sp. GTDB lineage: Bacteria > Bacillota > Clostridia > TANB77 > CAG-508 > CAG-269. The sequence continues at coordinate 13,846 of CAZQTH010000020.1, forward strand.
ATTTGATTGTGTTAGCAATTATACTTTTAGTAAGTGGGATTTTCTTAATAAGTAGAATATCAATTCCAACAGATACAAGATATGAAGGTACAGATTCTTCTTCACAAGTTAGCTATTTAATAGAAAATCCATTGCATTTAGCAAAAGTATTTTATAATCATACAATAAATAATTTGTTAAACTTTAATTGGTTATCACAATTAAATCAATATGCATTTTTTGGTACTTTTTATCATATTGCATTTCTTATATTGGCGTTTTACTATGTAGTTATAGCAGTAACAGAAGATAGTTATCACTTCAAATTTAAAAATATGACTATTTTAATAATTGCATATCTAGCTTGTATATTTACTACAAGTTTGGCCTTATATATTGGAGTTTCAAAAGTAGGAGCTGATGATATAGATGGATATCAAGCAAGATATTTATTTCCGATTTTAGTTTTGCCACTTATGTGTTTATCTTCAAAAAATATAAAAATTGTAGATAAAGAGTGGACAAATTTGAAATTAATACTAATATTAGGAATTATTACGTTAATTGATTTTGTGGGAATGGTAATAATGTAATAACGTTAAAAAAATAAGAAGGAGGACAAACCTTGGAAAATATTAAAGTAAAATTAGACAGTGTACTAAATTACATTGATAAAATAGGAAATTGGTTATACAAGTATCGCTATTATATAGCAGTTATAATTTTTATATTATGTATTCTATTTGAAATAAGTGGATCATCAATTGGTATTTGGAAAGAGTTTGGAATGACAGATGTAGAAGATGATGGAGTTATTTTTGGAACTTCTAGATCTATAAGAAGCGACGAATGGGCGGTTTTAACCCCTATGATATTTTCACAACAATTTGATGGGTTTAATTATTTTAGTGATTTAATTAGAGCTGATAGTACAGACGTTTTTATAGTGTATGGTTCACCAGTGCTTAATTTAATGCAAATATTCAGACCATTTTTAATAGGATTTCTGTTTTTGGGAATATCAAAGGGTTTGTCATTTTTTTGGTGTGGAAGATTTATTGCATTGTTTTTAGTTATGTTAGAATTATTTATGTTGCTTTCTAAAAAGAACAAATTACTTTCTTTTTTAGGAGCAATTATGATTACACTAGCACCAATAGTACAATGGTGGTTTGCCGTAAATGGTATAGTTGAAATATTTGTATTTGGTGGATTAGCTATAATTTTACTAGATAAATATATGAAAAATAATGATTTTAGAAAAAGATGCTTATATTTACTAGGAATGGTTATATGTGCAGGAGGATATATTTTGGTATTTTATCCTGCGTGGCAAATTCCAATGTTTTATGTATTTTTAATGTTAGCAATTTGGGTAATAATAGAAAATCGAAAACAGTGTGAAATAAAACGAAAAGATGTTATATCAATTGTAGTAGCTTTACTTGTATTTATAGGTTGTATGGCTTATATCTTTTCACAATCATGGGATACGATACAGTTAGTTATGAATACTGTTTATCCAGGTTCTAGAAGTTTGACAGGAGGAGGATCAGCGGAAAAGTATTTTGAATATGTAATGAATATATTTTTTCCTTTTAAAGATGTGTTATTAGATTCGAATGTTTGCGAAAAAGCATTGGTATTTGGATTATTTCCAATAGGAATAATAATAGCACTTTATACAATGGTAAAAGAAAAGAAAAAGGATTTACTATTAATCTTATTGCTTGTAATATATACATTTTTGGGGATTTGGGAAATAATAGGTTTCCCAGAAATAATTGCAAAAATCACATTAATGAGTAATGTTCAAGCAGAAAGGGCTATACTAGCAGTAGGATTTTTGGATGTTTTAATTCTTATGAGAAGTTTAGCAATAGCAAATAGAACTTTTAAGAGAAAAGCTGCAATTATCCTTTCACTAATATTGGCTGGAATAATAGTACTAGTATGTAAAATAATGAATAGGCAATACATAACAATAAAAATGGGAATAGCAATGGCTATTATGTGTGTATATTTATTTTATTTTGCATTGAGATACAAAGAAAAATATGCAAAATATCTATTTACATGTGGTATGGTTTTTGTATTGATAATGTGTGGATTAACAGTTAATCCTATAAGAAGTGGAGTAGATGTTATATATGAAAGTAGCATAATAGAAGAAGTGCAAAAAGTAAATGAAGAAGAATATGGAAAATGGATTGTAGAAGGAGTTGGTTTCCCTATACCAAACTTTATTCTTATGGCAGGTGTTCCAGTTATAAATACAACTAATACTTATCCAGATTTAGAAAGATGGAGTGAGATTGATACAGAAGGAAAATATGAGGATGTTTACAATAGATATGCTCACATTGAGATAAAATTAGTAGATAATGATGATCAAATAAGTGAAAAATTTGAGTTGCTTAATGCAGATGCTTTTAAAGTTTATTTAACACAAAACGATTTGGAAGTGTTAGAAGTAAAATATATATTTACTCCAAATGAATTGGAGGAATATAATAGTGAAGAATGTGTTTTTACTAAAATAGTTGAAGTAAATGGGTATAATATTTATAAAGTAAGTTATCAATAAATATTTATTATAAATTTTATATTAAAATAGAAATGAGGAAAATATGAAAACTTTAATAATAATACCAGCTTACAATGAAGCTCTAAATATAGAAAAAACCATAAAAGACTTAAAAAAACATGCAGATTATGACTATATAATAATTAATGATTGCTCAAAAGACAATACAAAAGAAGTTTGTGAAAAAAATAACTTTAATGTCTTATCACTTCCAATTAATTATGGTTTAACAAGTGGTATACAATTAGGCATGAAATATGCATATCAAAATGGGTATGATATTGTTGTTCAATTTGATGGAGACGGACAACATCAAGCAAAATATATAGAAAATTTAGTAAAAGAAATTGAAAATGGAAATTGCAATATAGCAATTGGCTCTCGATTCTTAACTAAAAAGAAACCTAAAAGCATGAGAATGCTGGGAAGCAAACTTTTATCAGGGGCAATTAGAATAACAACAGGGAAAAAAATTACAGATCCTACTTCGGGAATGAGAGCTTTTGACAAAAAAGTTATTGAATTATTTGTCAGAAATGCTAGTTTAACACCAGAACCTGATACGCTAGTTTATATGATAAAAAAACAGATGAAAATTAAAGAAGTACAAGTAGAAATGAGTGATAGAGAATTTGGAGAAAGTTATCTAAATCCTATAAAATCAGCACAATATATGATAAATATGTTTTTCTCAATCTTATTCATTAGAGCTATAACTAGAAAAAATATATAAAGTATTAAATTGGAGGAATTTATAATGACAATTACATTAAGGATAATATTAATTTTATGTTCTTTAATTTCGTTTCTACTATGTGTAACAAGAATAAAACAAGCAAAATTAAAAGTGGAAAATTCAGTAATTTGGATGATAGGTAGTATCTTATTAATTATTATGAGTATCTTTTCTAATGCAGTAGAATGGATAGCTAGCAAGTTAGGATTTATGGCACCAGTAAATTTTGTGTTTTTAGTAATTATAGGATTCTTATTAATACAAACATTTATCGACAACATAAGAATATCAACATTAAATGAAAAAATAAAAGACCTAAATCACTATATTGCATTAAAAGAATATAAAAAAAATGAAGATGAGCAAAGGAAAGATAAAAATGAACAAAATTAAATTATCAATTGTAGCTGCAGTATATAATTTAGAAAAATATCTACCTAGATGTTTAGATGCATTAGTCAATCAATCATTGCAGGAAATAGAGATTTTGTGCGTTGATGATGGCTCAACAGATTCTGCACCACAAATTATAGATGAGTATGCTAAAAAGTATCCAGATAAAGTAAAAGCATATCATAAAACAAATGGTGGAGAATTTACAACAAGAAACTATGGCTTAGAGAGAGCAACGGGAGAATATGTAACATTTGTAGATACAGATGACTGGGTTGAGCCAGATTGGGCAGAAAAACTATATAATGCAGCAAAAGAGAATGATGCGGATTTAGCTGTGTGTGGATTTGAAAGAATTGACTTAGATACAGGAAAAGTAGTATCTACAAACATGACTAATTTTGGAAATAGTGTAAAAGAAATAAACACTAAAGACGATTTTATGCTATTTATAAATCCTGCTCCTTGGAATAAAATTTACAAATTGGAAAAAGTAAAAGATCTAAGGTTTATGAATTTTAGGGGATTTAATGATATGATATTTTTAACTAGTAGTTACACTAGAATAAAAAGAGTAGCATTTGTCCCAGATGTTTTATATCATTACTATTTAAGATATGATTCTCAAATTCATTCTGTAAATAAACAAGATGTAGAGAATTTTAAAAAATACTTATTAGAATTAAAAGAATTTTACATTAAAGAAAATAAATATGAAGAAATGAAATACATTTTAGATTTAATGGCATTTATACACTTAGGAACGTCTGTAATGTATAGAGCTTCATATAATGAAGATATAAATATAAAAGAAATGTTAAAAGACACAATTAATTATTTAGATATAAACTTTTTTAGTTGGAGAAAGTCACCATATTTAAAATTTGGATATTCTGTAAAAAAAGGTATAAAACATATAGGGTTATGGGGGATTTCAAAACTATATAAATGGGATATTCCAATGGTATATATTAAAGCATATCGTTTTTTAGTAGATAAGTTAAAAATAGATATAAAATTTTAGAAAAAGAAGGAGTTAAATTGGAGAAAAAGAAGAATTTTAATAAAAATTTTGTATGGAATATAATAGGGACAACTTTTAATTCATTTAATTCATTATTTTTTATGATAATAGTTACAAGAATAAATGGAACAAATGATGCAGGAATATTTACATTAGCATATAGTACAGCTTGCATCTTATATATTATAGGAACTTATGCAGGAAGGATATTTCAAGTAACAGAAAAAGAAAAAATTAATGATAAAGAATATATTTTAAATCGAATATCAACTACTGTGCTTATGATGTTTGTAACAGTAGGATTTGTTTTAATAAAACAATATGATATTTATAAGTCAACTATTTTTATTATAGTTTGTCTTTATAAAGCATTAGAAGCTTTTAGCGATGTATTATATGGAATACTACAAAAACATGAATTACTTTATAAAGTTGGAAGATCTTTTTTTGCAAAAGCGTTGCTTAGTCTGGGGACTTTTCTTATTGCAGATTTAATAACAAATAATTTGATTATATCAAGTATTATGATAGTTGTATCTAATTTTATAGTTATCTTAGTGTATGATTTTACAAATATAAGAAAATTAATTAATAAAGAAGAAAAAGTACAATATAAAAATGTATTAAGAATTTATAAAACAGGATTTTTTGTATTTGCAATATCATTTTTAGGACTATATATTATGAATGCTCCTAAATATGCAATAGATGATTATTTAAATGAACATATTCAAGCAGTATATGGAATTATAATTATGCCAGCAACAGTAATTGGATTATTTGCACAGTTTATAATTCATCCATATTTAAATACAATTGTAGATTTATATAAAGAAAATAAAATAAAAGAGATAAGAAAATTAGTAATGAGAATTATTTTAGCTATAATTATATTAGGTTTAATTTGTATAGCTGGAGCATATTTATTAGGAATACCAGTATTAGAATTAATATATGGAATAGAATTAAAAGAATATAGATTAAATCTAGCATGCATTATTCTTGCATCTACTTTAAGTGTAATAGGTACAATTTATTCATCAGTACTAACAACTATAAGAAAAACTTTTATACAATTTGTTATATATTGTATTGTCACAGTAATTGCAGTAATTGTATCTTATACACTTACATATAGTTTTGAGATTAATGGAGCAACAATAGCATATTTCATAATTATGGCATCACAATTTTTATTATATATTATATGTACAAATTTTATATTAAATAAATTGGAAAAAAAGGAGAACAAGGATGAATCCCAAAGTATCAGTAATTATACCAGTGTATAATTCGGAAAAATTTATTAATAAATGTGTTGATAGTGTACTAGAGCAAAGTTTTCAAGATTATGAGATTATTTTAATAAATGATGGCTCAAAAGATAATTCAAAAGAGATATTAGATGGATATAAAGAAAAATATCCAGAGAAAATAACTGTTATTCATCAAGAAAATATGGGTGTTTCTAAGACAAGAAATAATGCTATCAAAATGGCAAAAGGAAAATATATAATGTTTATTGATAATGATGATTTCCTTGATAAAGACTATATAGAAATATTTGTAAAAGAAATTGAAAAAGATGACTATGACGTTGTGTTAGGTGGATATAGGAGACCTAATGAAGAAGGAAAAATCGTAAAAGAATTAAAACTACCACAAGAAGAATGGGGAAAATTTATGATTTTTGCACCTTGGGCTAGAATTTATAAAAAAGATTATCTAATAAAAAATGATATCAAGTTTTTACCTGTAAATATTGGAGAAGATGTATATTTTAACTTACAAGCAATGAACATTTCTAATAAAATAAAAATAATTGATTATATTGGATACAATTGGTATTTTAATACTAGAAGTGTTTCAAATACTACACAAAAAAATATTAAGAACTTACAAGTGTATGAATTGTTAAATAATTGCTATGATATATTAAAAGAAAAAAATATATTAGAAGAACATTATGAAATAATAGAAATGTATTTTATAAGGTATATTGTATGGTTTCTACTTTTTTCTACAAAAAAAGTAGAATATAAAACTATTAAAGAAGAATATGACAAAATATTTAAATGGCTAGAAGCGAGATTCCCCAATTACAAGAGAAATAAATTATTAGGGATTACAACACCAAAAGGAGAAATTTTAAGTGTAAGACTTACTGTTTATGTTTTTATGCTAGCACATAAATTAAAATTAGGGAAAATACTTTTATTAATTTATAGCAAAATATAAAAAAATAAATAGCAAGGAAGGAGTTTTAATGTGGACAAGAAGGTATCAATAATAATACCAGTATATAATGTGGAAAAATATTTAGCAAGATGTTTAGATAGTATTTTAAATAATACATATAAAAATATAGAAATTATATTAGTAAATGATGGCTCAACAGATAACTCGCAAAATATAATAAATGAATATGTGAAAAAATATCCACAAATTATTATAGGAAAACAACAAGAAAACAAAGGACCAGCAGAAGCTAGAAATGTAGCTATGAAAATAGCAACTGGAGAATATATAATGTTTGTAGACAGTGATGATTTTGTGGAAAAAGATTATATAGAAAAATATTTAGATACATTAAAAGAAGATGACTACGATTTAGTAATAGGTGGATATTTTAAATCAAATGATGAAAAAGTATTATATACTGTTCCATTAAAAGACGAACCTTGGTCAATGTATATGGTTATGGGACCATATGCAAGATTATATAAAAAAACTTTTTTAGAAGAAAATGATATAAATTTTATTAAAGTTAACATTGGTGAAGATATTTATTTTAATTTACAAGCAAATGCTATGGCTAAGAAAGTTAAAGTATTAGAATATGTTGGCTATCACTGGTACTTAAATACTAATAGTATATCAAATACTATGCATAAAGACATAAAAAATGTTGAAATTGATAAGATGTTAAATGCTTCTTATGATAAATTAAAAGAAAGAAATGCAATAACAGATAAAAATTATGAGTTGTTAGAATTATATTATTTTAATTTTATTATTTGGGTATTACAATGGACGACACAAAAGACAAAATTTAAAGAAATGGCTAAAGAGTATGATAAATTATTTAAATGGCTAGAAGAGAGATTTCCAAATTATAAGAGAAATAAGTTAATAGGGATAACCAAGCCAAAGGGAGAAAGATTACAAGTAAGAATAATGTTCTTTGGTTTTATGATATTACATAAAATGCATTTAGGAAAGTTTGTGGTTTTCATATTTAGTAGAATAAGATAATTAAATGTGAATTTATGTTGTAAATTCATGAAAAAGCTTGATTGAAAATAATGAAAAGTGTATAATATGGCTACAATTTAATCTAAAAATAATACAACAAAAAAATTATATTTGCATTTTCATTAAATGGAGAGAATGAAATGGATAAATTAAAAGAAATTGGTAAATTAGTTTGGAAATATAACGTGATTGTAGAATTTTTACTTTGTTTGGTTTTTGGATATGTACTATTTAATATAATATGTTTTAAAGCTTATGATGATATATGGCATCGCAATTTTCTTATTTTAGGCATAATATTGCTAATACCAATATGTTTTATAATAGTAAAAAATATATTAGAAAATAGGGAAAAGTTAGAAAAAGTTTTTCTTACAATAGCAATTCCATTATCAATAGGCTATATGATATTTGTATTAATAAACTATATACCAGATGAAAATTGGCATATATATAGAACATATAATATTGCTAATGGAAATGCTATTGTAGATGTAGAGAAAAATAATGAGACAATTCCTGAAGAAATGACTGAGATTGAAGACTTAAAAAGTTATAGTGACTTAATGTATATGATAGAACAAGGAAGTAACTTGGATAATTTTTCAGGAGAAGAAAATGAATATTTTAATACATTTGAAATATATTTTCCACTAATTTATATAGGTCCTGTTATTGGACTTAAAATAGCTGAATTATTTAATTTTAATATAATAATTGCTATATATTTAATGAGATTAATGAATGTAATAATATTTTTGACTTTAGGATATTTTACTGTAAAATTGATGCCTTTTGGAAAATTATTGACAATGACGTATTTGTGTATTCCAATGTTTATTCATCAGGCGGCATCAACATCAGGAGATGCATTTATTAACTCTATGTGCTTATTATTTATAGCATATAATATGAAATTGATATTTAAAGAACGGAGAGTTTTCTATAAAAGAAAAAATATTATATGTAATTTTAGCATTATGTGCAACACTCAATAAATTAGCATATATACCATTAATAGGATTGGTTGCTTTAATGTTATTTAATAGGAAACATCCTAAAGTTAAAAAAGATAAAATATTCCTAGTTGTCACAGCTATTGTGATGGTTGCCTTATCAGGAATATGGTATTTGTTTGGAACTCAATATGAAGATACAAGAGAATATATATTAGAAAATAATATTAGTTCATCAGAACAATTAAAATATATAATTTCGAATCCAATAGAATCTATAAAAGTACTGATAACTACAATTACAGAAAATGGGACTAATTATATATATCAAGCATTAGGTTCTTCTTTAGGATTATTAACTATTAATGTAGATATTGGAATTCCAACAATGTACTTGATAATGCTAATTTTTTCAGTATTTTTGGAAAAATCAGATATATCACTAAGCAATTGGCAAAAAGTAATATCGTTATTGTTAGTGATAGTAATGGTAGGATTAATAGCGGTTGCTATGTATTTAGGTTGGACAGTTCCTGGAGCAGAAATTATAGAGGGAATACAAGGTAGATATTTCTTACCTTTTGCAATATTAGTATTATTATGCTGTATTCCTAAAAATAAATGTTTAAAATTTAAATATACAGTACCTGTTTATGCTATATTAATAATTTTATTAAATTTACTTTCAATAAATACAGTAATAAGTTATTTTATTTAAATATGTAAAATTAGAATGCGGAAATAATGTGTTAGAGAAGGAGAGTTAAGATTATGAAAAAGGTAATAGTAATAATGACTATAATTGTATTTTTGATACCATTTTTAGCAACACCACTAAGTTATGCTACTGATAACTTAATAGAGACAAATCAGGTAGAAGATGAAATTGAGGCAGAAGAAAGTGAAGAGACAAAAGAAGAATTAGAAGAAGAAAATGAAGAAATTCAAGAAGAAAGTGAAGAAATACAAGAAGATGATGAAAATATACTTGAAGAAAATGTTGTAGAAGATACTAATGTGG
>CAZQTH010000021.1:0-7190 GCA_964596175.1 uncultured Clostridium sp.
GCAGCTTCTACGGTTGTCGTGCCACACTTTACATCAAGTAGCTACTTGCACCTGGGTAGCGATGCAGCATGAAGAGTAACTCGATAGAATATAGTAGAAGACTTAGAAGGATTATAAATAGTCCAAAGCCAAAAATAAAATAAAAATATAAAGTATAGAGATAACAGAAAAAAGAAACAGAAAAATAGGATAAAAAGAGGGAAAAATCAAAAATGAAATTTGTAGAAGAAATAGAAAAATTACAAAAAGAAAACCAAGGATACATAGTCCTTGTGAAGAATGGAATATTCTTCGTAGCAATAGGAAAAGATGCAATAGAATTAAATAGTAAATTAGGTCTAAAATTAACTTGTATGAGGCAAGAACTATGTAAGGCAAGCTTTTCTTTGTAGATAAATAATAGATATTGTAAATGAAGATATTTAGCTTATCAACCAATTTACAATATCTATTATTTTAACTCCTTCATACTGATATGTATCATGTTTAGTCCTAGCAATTAGAACTTTAGGATAAGCATCTCTTATCTTTAGTAAAGATTCTACTTCTCTTTTAAAAGTCTCTTCATTGCTAATATCATCAGAAACTTGAATATATATTTTTTCACTTTGTTTTATTGCAACAAAATCTATTTCCTTTTTATACAATACACCTACATATATTTCGTAACCTCTCCTTAATAATTCCATTGCAACTATGTTTTCGTAAACTCTACCATAATTTATATTTTTAGTTCCTAATTTTGCATATTTAAAACCTTGGTCAACTAAATAATATTTATCTTGTGAAGATAAATACTTTTTTCCTTGTATATCATATCTTCTAACATTATAATAAAGAAAAGCATTACACAGATACTTAATATAACTAGAAATAGTTTTATGGCTTATAATATTACCATTTGCTCTAAACTCTTTTTCTATATTCCTTGTTGTAGTAATATTAGATATATTATCCATTAAAAAATCATTTAAATTGTCTAATAAATCTTTATTTTTTATTTTATATCTCTTAACAATATCTCTAACTATCAAAGTATTGTATACTTCTGATATGTAATTATATTTATCTTCATTTTCCTTATATAAATACGAACCAGCCATTCCTCCTTCTAGTAGATATTTATCAAATGCCTCGTTTATGTCAGTATAACCATAATATTTTAAAAATTCTTTAAAAGAAAATGGATATATTTTTACCTCAAAAGTCCTACCTGTAAATAATGTAGCCAAATCACTACTTAATAAAAAAGCATTTGAGCCTGTTAGAACAAAACGAAAATCAAAGATTTCCGCTCTAGGCATTAATTAAAATTAGTGCCTAGTTTTTTATAAAGATGTTGTTTTTAAGTTTCCACCTAATATTTTTAGGCAACCCTTTTCTTTAATGGTCGTTGTTCTCGACCAATATCCATCGCTATCTCTAGGTTTGGACTAAAGATTTCTTTTATATATTTTCTTAATATATTTATACTTCCATTTATATCTGCATTTATTATTTTTCCACTATTTGTCTTAAATAACCCTCTTGTTATTCTTCTTTTCTTATTATAATATTTTTTATTTATTTCCTCTTTATCTATACTGCTTACCCCTGATGTATATTCTTCTCCTATTTTTTCTACCTCTATTCCTTCTAACCTTGCTTTATATTCTATCTTCTTTACTAAGTCTTGTATTGGTATCTCTACAAATCTTTTATTATTCTTCATATTCTGCTTTATAGTTTTTATATCTCCTATTACTATCGTCCTACATGCATTTTCCTTTGCATAATTTATTATCATTCTACTTGCTTTATGCATATATGTCTTATTATAATTTTTCTTCTGCTCATATAACTTCTTTATCTTTTTTGTATGCCTATACTCTTTACTTCCTCTCATTTTCATTTGTATTCCTTGTAGCCTTGATATTTCTTTATTTATATATCCTATCTTTGATTTTATTCTCTCTCCTGCTATTATTAAACTTCTACTATTATTCATATTTGTACAACTTGCTAGATTATCCATTCCTAAATCTATTGCCATTATATTTGTTCCTTCTGCTTTTTCTCTTTCTTCTTTTTCATATATTATATATACTTTACATTTTCCTTCTCTTACTTTTCCTATCCTTATCATTTTTATGCTTTCTATTTCTACAAGCTTTTCTAATTTCTTTGGTATTAGAAAATTTAAACTCTTTACTTGGAATTTCTCTTGCATCTTTTTTGATATTGATAGTTTTATCTTTCTTCCTTCTCTTCTTATTGCATATTTCGTAAATGTTACTATCATCTTTTCTTCTTTCTTATATCTTGGCATCCCTGGCTTTCCCTTTATCTCTTTGTCTCCTTCTTTATATTTTTTATTTACTTCCATATATGATTTATAATCTCCTATATAATTTATTATTATTTGTTCTAAGGTATGTGAATGTAAATATTCTGAATGCCAATTCTCTCTTCTATATTTCTTATATATTTTACTTCCTTCTACATTTAAACTTCCTTTTATATTTATCTTTTCTTTTCCCTTTTTTACTTCATAATTTAACATATTATATACTTTACTACTATGCCACATTAACTCTTTTATTATCTTTTCTTGGTTTTTGTCCATCTTTAAATCATATACAAAAGTTAGTCTCATTTTTTCACCTCCATTAGCTTTTACATTTATATCATATAAAACATATTTTCGCAAGCACCTTTTGATTGAATTTTATCTTTAATTTAAATTTAAAACAAATTGCTTTACTTTCCTAATATATAAAAATATCATATTTTTCAAACTCTAATAAATTAAAATTTACGCTTATTATATTAGAATTTTTTATATTTTCTCTAACATAATCTTTAAAAGCTTCCAAAAGTTTTAATTTACCACAACCTCTAACCCCAGTAATTACTTTTATATCTGGTGTTTCCATTATATTTATTAGTTTTTGTAAATACTCTCTTTCTATAAGTTTCACTTTTTTTACCTCTATTTCTTATAATATTAAATTTATATCCATTACCCAAAATCAATATTTTTTCATTTTTGGGTAATAATAATATGAAATTAGTACCCAAAATTTAATATTTTTCATTTTTGGGTACTAACTATCTTAAAATATATTATTTTTTATTACTCTTGAACTTGTTTTCTACCTTTACTAGCTTTTCTTATTTTTTTAATAGCTAATCTGTAATCCACAAAATCCTCTACAAGTATTTTAATAATAGCAATAACAGGAACAGCAAGGAACATACCTAAAATTCCAAAATAAGCACCACCAATTGTCACTGCTAAAATAACTAATATTGGGCTAATCTTTAATGACTTTCCAAGAATTTTTGGATTAATAATATTAGCATCAATCTGTTGTAAAATAATAGTAACAATAAGCATCCAAATAGCTTGAGGAAGTCCACCAGTAATTAAAGTAATAATAGTAGAAATAGTAACAGCAATAATAGCCCCAACATAAGGTATCATATTAAATAAACCAATAAAGAAGCCTAGAAGAGGAGCATATTTAACTCCCATAATTGTTAATGCAATTGAAACTAAAATACCAACAACAGTAGCATCTAAAAATTGACTTGCAATAAACTTAAAAAATATCTCATTAGAATGTTTGTAATATTTATCAATATTCTTATAAGTTCTTTCTTTAAACACCGCTTCAGCAAACCTTTTTATAAAAGTAAGAATCTTTCCTCTTTCTGCTAACACATATATAGAAACAATTATTGCAACAAAAACATCAACAATACTACTAACAGCACTTATTGCACTTGATACATATTCCATAATTCTATCAAAATTAAAATATTCTCTTAAATCAATATGTTTAATACTTTCAATAAAATCATTAACTTGCTCACTTTTTAATATAGAATCTTCTGGCAAGTTATTATATCTCTCTATTGCTACTTCATAATATGATTGGATATTACTTATAAAATCTTTAACACTATCCCATACTATTGGTAAAATAACACTAATCAAAATAGTTAAAATTAAAACAACAATTAAATAAATTGTAATAATACTAAAAGTCCTTGCTCTTCTTTTCAAAAACTTTAACTTGCTTTTCCTGTAAATAGTCTCAAACTTTCTACAAGGCATATATAATAAGTAAGCAATAAAAATACCTATAAAAAATGGTGCTAAGACACTTAAGAAATTTCCAATAACAGTTGTTACTTCTGTATAATTATCTAAACATTTATAGATAATTATAAGAGCTACACCTAATAAAAACCAATATCCCCATTTTTTCATCTTTTCTTTCTTATCTTCCATAATATCCCTCATTTCTTAATTTTATAAATCTATATCTAATCCAACTGGACAATGATCACTTCCCATTATATCTTTATATATACTTGCTTCTTTAATTTTATCTTTAATACTTTCAGATACTATAAAATAATCAATTCTCCATCCTATATCTTTTTCTCTAGATTTTCTCATATAAGACCACCAACTATATGCGTCTTTTTTATCTGGATATAAATATCTAAAAGAATCAACAAAACCAGCATCTAATAATTCTGTCATCTTATTTCTTTCTTCGATTGTAAACCCTGCATTATGTGTATTTGCTTTAGGGTTTTTCAAATCAATTTCCTTATGGGCTACATTTAAATCCCCACACATAATAACTGGTTTTGTTTTATCTAAACTCAACAAATATTTTCTAATCTCATCTTCCCATACTTGTCTATAATCTAACCTTTCAAGTTCTCTTTTAGAATTAGGGGTATATATATTTACTAAAAAGAAATCATCAAACTCTAAAGTAATAACTCTACCTTCTTTATCATGTTCTTCTATTCCTATACCATATTTAACAGACAAAGGTTTTATTTTAGTGAATATTGCTGTACCTGAATACCCCTTTTTTTCTGCACTATTCCAAAAACTCTCATAATTATCATATTCTAATTTAACTTGTCCTTCTTGACATTTAGTTTCTTGTATACAAAATATATCTGCATCTACACTTTTAAAAAAATCATTAAAACCTTTATTTAAACAAGCTCTTATACCATTTACATTCCAAGATACTAATTGCATACTATCCTCCTTTTTTATATAATTAAACTATTTTTATTAGCCAAATTTCTCTAATAAATCTATAAGCATTTTAAAATATAAATTTACAGTCCCTGCAACTTCATTATTTTCTATCATTTTTTCAAACTCTTCTTTAGTTACCCATTTTACATCTGAAACTTCTTCTTTTTGTACAACAATATCTCTCAAATTAACATTTTGTTTTGTAAGCCAGACATCTAAAAAACTATTACTCCTTTTTATTGAAAGCATAAGCTCAGTATTTTCTTTATTTATATCTATTCCCAACTCCTCTTTTGCCTCTCTTATAGCACCTTCTAAAGAAGTTTCTCCACTATCTACAGCTCCTGCTGTTAATGACCACATATTAGGAAATATTTTTCTATCTAATGCTCTTTTTTGTATTAAAAATTCATTTTTATCATTCATTATCCAAATATGTACTGACTGACCATATTCTCCCTCTATTTTCTCATATCTATCTGCTTTCTTATTTAAGTCTTCTTTCCTTTTATTAAATTTATCAACTAATTCCATAAAAGTATCTCCTATTATTTATTTATAATTATATTTACTTTATCTTTTACATTAGCCCACATCTCTTTTAGATTATCATATGTAAGTAAATCATTCACCTCATCTATATCTTTCCATACAAGTACTTCTCTGTCTTTTTCTGGTATATCTTTTAAAGTCTTTCCATCATCTATTGACAAATAATAATAAACCTCTACATTTCTTTCTTCTGGTGTATCATATTTTATAATTCCTATTTCTTTATCACCTATCAAATGGTTTTTTCTTAATGTTTCTTCTTCAGTTTCCCTTACGGCACATTGTAAAAGAGACTCTCCTTCCTCTAAATGTCCTTTTGGAAATGTATAGTCTTTTTGACATTCTCTATAAACTAAACCTATCTTTTTATTTTTTATATTAATTAATATACTCCCTGCTTTTTTTATACTCATATTTTCCTCACCTTAATTTCCTATATTCTACTATATTTTAAGAAAAATATCAATTGCTATTAAAATTATTAATACTCCAATGATAAAACTGGAGTATTAATGTTTTTTATTAATTTTTAATTATTTTTTCTTATTTCTTCTATTTCTTCTTCTGTTAAACCTGTAATCTTCACTATTTCACTTACTTTTAAATTCGTTTTCAACATTCTCTTAGCAATTTTTTCTTTAAATCCTTTTTCAAATCCTTCTTCAAATCCTTCTTCAAATCCTTCTTCAAATCCTTCTTTAAATCCTTCTTCTCTAAAATTATTTTCACTCACTCTTTGAAGAAATTCCTCAGTCTTAATATCTTCATACATTTGCTTTTCTTTTGGATATTTTTCTAATACTTTCATCGCTTCTACTACTTTTTCATAATTACTTTTTGATAGTTCCACTTTTATCACTCCCCTTATTTTAATTATTTTTTTCTTATTTCTTCTATTTCTTCTTCTGTTAAACCTGTAAACTTCATTATTTCACTTACTTTTAAATTCATTTTTAACATTCTCTTAACAATTTCTTTTTCTTTTTTTCTCTCCCCTTCTTCTATTCCCTCTTCTCTAAAATTATTTTCACTCACTCTTTGGAGAAATTCCTCGGTTTTAATGTCTTCATACATCTGTTTTTCTTTTGGATATTTTTCTAATACTTTCATCGCTTCTACTACTTTATTATAATTACTTTTTGATAGTTCCACTTTTATCACTCCCCTTATTTTAATTATTTTTTTCTTATTTCTTCTATTTCTTCTTCTGTTAAACCTGTAAACTTCATTATTTCACTTACTTTTAAATTCATTTTTAACATTCTCTTAACAATTTCTTTTTCTTTTTTTCTCTCCCCTTCTTCTAATCCTTCTTTTTTTCCCTTCTTTATTCCTTCTTCTAATCCTTCTTTCCTTCCCTTCTTTAATCCTTCTTCTATTCCTTCTTCCTTTCCCTTCTTTATTCCTTCTTCTATTCCTTCTTCCTTTCCCTTCTTTATTCCTTCTTCTAATCCTTCTTCCTTTCCCTCTTTCCTTCCCTCTTCTCTAAAATTATTTTCACTCACTCTTTGGAGAAATTCCTCAGTTTTAATATCTTCATACATTTGTTTTTCCTTTGGATCTAAACTTATCCTTTTTA
>CAZQTH010000021.1:7290-23124 GCA_964596175.1 uncultured Clostridium sp.
GTTTTAATATCTTCATACATTTGTTTTTCCTTTGGATCTAAACTTATCCTTTTTAATGTATTCATCGCTTTCTTTACCTTCTTATTTTTTCTTTTAACCATTTCCATTTTCTCCTCATCTCCCGAAAATAAATATAACCATTCATCCAACTTTGTATTTATACTAGGATTCTTCTTAAAATACTTAGGAAGCTCTATATAGTGCATTTCCATATATTTTGATGCTAGTTCTTCTTGAATTTCATATCCCATATCCACAAAATACTCGTCATCTAATTTATCAAATCTTAATCTTGCAATATTATAATAACTATTTCTCTTAAAATATTCAAAATCTAATATTCCTATGAATATTACTTTATTTAATTTTGAATAGTCTTCTCCTGCCTGTAATTGTTCTGATATCATTCTTGATGGATATGCTGTACTTCTTTCTTCTATATTCTTTTTATTTGCTGTTTGCATTTCTATATCTACAATAGTTCCATTATCTAGTTCTACTTTAACATCTAATATAAACTTTTTTCCATCATCTTTTTCTGACAACATTTCTGGATTTTTAACCAATATTTTCATTATTTTTATTTTTAATATTGCTTCTAATAAATCAATTAATACATCTTCATTTCCTTCATATGAAAAAATTCTTTTAAAGACATAATCATTTTTTATTGGAAGCAAATTGATTTCTTTTTTTGTCATAACTTATTCCTTTCTATTTTACCAAAAAAGTATCTAAAAAGCAACCTCTAAAGTAAAATTTTATTCAAATGTTTATTTTGTTTTGATTTTTATAGATTTAATTTTTTTGAAAAAAATTTTTTGAATAAAAACATAGTAAATCAATTACTATTATGTAAGTATTTTTATATACAACTTTGACAGTTTAAGGAGTTTTTAATTCCAGCATCCTTATTCTATCAATAGTTTTATACTAAAATCTTTCTTTATTTTTTACATACCTTATGTAATACCTTGATATCAAATATATCATTATTCTTTCTGAGAATTTCTCATTTTAGCTGTTAAAAAGTAAGTTTAATAAAAAGGCACGTAAAAAGTAGTCCCCAGGACGAAAATTTATCTAAATATTTAGTTTTTTTGTTTTGATTTTTTAGATTTAATTATTTGAATTAATTAAAATAAAAAAATATGAATAAAATTCAATAGTGTACAACTATTATGCAAGTATTTTAGCACATAAGATTTAAAAAAATTGTCGAAACTTGTCAGTAGATTAAAAATTATTTAAAAAAAGACAACCTACAAATAGGCTGTCTTTATACTTCATATTCAATTAATTATTCCACTACTGTGACAGTTAAATATTTAACTCCCCAAGCAAGTGCTTCTGCGTGTGTACTAACAAAAACGTCTATTCTGTTACCACTTATTGATCCGCCTCTATCTTCTACCGTATAAATCTGTCCACCTATATTTAATTTAGTACCAAAAGCAAATTGTGAAGATGCTGCCACTGTTCTTCCTGCTGTTGCTGTTGTTCCTGATGCTGTAATTCCTGATGTTTTTCCACAACATTTGCTACATGGACAATATGCTGTAACTTTATAGGTAGTTCCACTAGTTGATGATGATGTAGATGAGGTTGTTGATGTTGTTGATGTTCTTGTTGTAGAACTTCTTGATGTAGTTGTTTGTTTCTCTTGAACTTGAACAATTTTATCAACTGCTTCTGTAATTACTGTTTCAGAAATAACTGTTCTTTCAATCTCAACATCATTTTGATATTTAACTTTATATGTTACCTCTTTTAATCCATCTACTCCTTCTTGTAAAACCTTGCTAGTTGTATCACCTGTTATCTCACTATTTTTAGTAATAGTTTCATAAGGTATTGCAACTTGTTCAACTACTATTTTTTCAGTAATTGGTGCATAATTTTCTAATAATTCATCTAAAGATGTAGATACACCTTCCTCTGAAATTTTAGCTATTTGAACTTCATTATATGATTTATCAGTTATTTGAATACTTTGACCTGAAGTAATCTCTTCATCTAGGTCTGGTATTGTCTTTTGATTATCTTCTAATACAATATTGTTTTCTGCTAAAACTTCTGAAACTGTAACTTTACTTGTTAAAGTTGTCATTTCATATCCGTTTTGAAGAATAATTGTTACATCCTTTAAGTCCGTATTTACTGCCATTACTCCTATTCCTGATATTAAAATAAGAATAATTGTTACACAGATGATTTTCATGATAGAAATCGAAGCGTTTTCTTCTTTTTTCATCAATTTAATTCCTCCTTTTGGCAACACCTTAATTATACCCTATTTTCTGATATTTGTCAAGTTTTG
The DNA here is from genome assembly GCA_964596175.1 of uncultured Clostridium sp. Taxonomy (GTDB): domain Bacteria; phylum Bacillota; class Clostridia; order TANB77; family CAG-508; genus CAG-269. The sequence goes on from CAZQTH010000021.1 coordinate 9,611, forward strand.
CCTAATTCTTACTCGCAGAAGAGTTTTCTAAATTTTAATTTTTTTACAATTTGTCCTTTTTATTTAAAATTAAACTTTTTAATATGTATAATATATTATATGTAATTTTTTATAAATTATACCTAAAATTTCCATATTAATTTTACAAATTCATCACATTATTATTGTATAAATATGCATAATATGTTATTATATCAATATATTATAAAGAATAGGAGGAATTTATAATGGTAGGTTTTATCCTTTTAGCTATTGTAGTAGTTCTTATTATTGCTGTTATTGCTATATATAATGGACTAGTAAAAGCAAGAATTAAAGTTGACAATGCTTGGAGCCAAATAGATGTACAACTTCAAAGAAGATTTGACTTAATTCCAAACTTCGTTGAAACTGTAAAAGGCTATATGACTCAGGAAAGTCAGACTTTTGAAAAAATCTCTGAACTTAGAAGTTCTTGGGCAAATGCAGGTACAGTTTCTGAAAAAGCAAAACTAGATAATGAACTATCAAATACATTAAAAACAATTATGGCTATTTCTGAAAGTTATCCTGATTTAAAAGCAAATCAAAACTTTTCAGAATTATCAGAAGAATTAAGAAATACAGAAAATAAAATCTCATTTGCTAGACAATTTTATAATGATTCTGTAACTATCTATAACACAAAACTAGAAGTATTTCCTTCTAACATTATCGCAGGTATATTCCACTTTGAATCTCGTGACTTATTTAATGCAGAAAGCGATGAAGCAAGAAAAAACATTAAAGTAGATTTTGGAAATAACAAATAAAGAAATTAGGAGTTGGAGATTATCTCTTTCTCCTTTTTAATACTTCTAGATTAGAATATAATAGGAAAGGTGTAAATAATAAAATGTTTCAAAATATAAGGAATAATAAGATAGAATCAGGTGTAATAATTGGGATTTTTATTGTGGTAATTACATTAATTGTTTACTTTATTTGTAATGCACTACATTTAGGTAGTCTTTCAATTATAATAGCATTAATTTTCTCAATAGCATCTGCATGGAGTTCTTACTATTATAGTGATAAAATAGTTTTATCGTTAAATAAAGCAAGACCAGCAACTAAAGAAGAAGACCAAAAGTTAGTAAATATCTTAGATAGTTTAATGATAGCATCAGGGTTACAAAGTAAGCCCAGATTATATGTTGTAGATGATGCACAACCAAATGCATTTGCAACAGGTAGAAACCCAGAAAATGCAGTTATATGTGTAACAACAGGTCTTCTAGAAAAACTAAACTATTATGAATTAGAAGGAGTAATAGCACATGAAATGAGCCATATAAAAAACTACGACATTCGTCTTAGCTGTGTTGTATCTGTTATGGTAGGATTTATAGTAATGCTTTCTGATTTATTCTCTAGAGCATTATTTTGGGGAGGATTAAAAGGTAGAGACGATGATAGAAATGGTGGTGCAAATGGTATTTTAATGATTATTGGTCTAATATTTTTAATAATATCTCCAATATTCGGCTCTTTAATGCAACTTGCTCTATCTAGAAAAAGGGAATTCTTAGCAGATGCAACTGCTGTAGAATTTACTAGAAATCCTGATGGTCTAATTTCTGCATTAGAAAAACTAGAAAACGACCCTAACCAATTAGAAACAGCAAACAGTGCTACTGCTAACATGTATATAGTAAATCCATTTAAGAAAAATACAAAAGAAGGCAAAAGAAAAACAACAAGTATATGGTCAACACACCCAAGTACAGAAGACAGAATAGCAGCATTAAAAAATTTAAAATAAGGATGTTTCCTTTTCAATTGCAATAAAAGATGAAGAATCTCTCCATCTTTTATTTTTATTACAACATAAGTTTTATAATATCTAGTAGGATTGACTAGCAAAAATCCTTGAAATAGGATTAAACACAAATATTCCCGACCATTTTGATACATGTATATCTAAAAGTGGTCGGGAAGCATATGTTTTTAATTTATCTTATTATAAACAACTCTTTCAATTTGTTCTTTTTTTATTGTTCCCTCTCTTAAAATATGTGGAACTCCATCAACTACTCTAACAATTGTAGAAGGAACACCTAATTTACTTTCTCCGTTATCTATAATACAATCTACTTTTCCATCAAAATCTTTCATAATATCTTTTATATTTGTTCCACTAGGTTTTCCTGAAATATTAGCACTAGGAGTTGCTATTGGCACTCCTGCATATTCCACTAAATTTCTAGCAATTTCACTACTTGGCATACGAACACCTACAGTATCACTATTTGCTGTAAGAATATCAGGTACAGTTTTTTTCTTTTTCAATATAATTGTAAAAGGTCCTGGAAAAAACTTTTCCATTAAGGCATATTCTACCTCTGAAATATCTTTAGCTATCATTTTAACCATTTCCATATTACTTACAAGCAAACTAATCGGCTTACGAAAATCTCTTTTCTTTAATTCATAGATTCTTTTTATGGACTTTTCACTAAATCCATTTGTTCCTATTCCATAAACCGTTTCCGTAGGAAAAATTACAATTCCACCATCTTTAATTACTTTTGCTGGTTCTTTTAACTCTTCTAAATCTATATTATTTCTGAGATTGATATATTTTTGCATATAATTTCCTTCTTTTTATTTTTAAGATATGTCCTCAATGCGAAACTAGTAGTACTTTATGACTACTAGCTCTTTTTCTAAACTATTTATTATTTATTTTCTTCTGAGTTCTTTTCTTCAACTTTCTTTGTGTTTTTAGCAATTTCAGTTGTATTTCTACAAACTACTAAAAGAATTAAAGAAAATTCATAGATAAGTCTTGCAATTACATTTCCTAGTACTAATTGAAGTAAGAATCCTAAGAAACTGCTTCCTATTAAAGCAAAAGATGATAATGTTATATAAATTGCAACAATTAAGTATGTTACTTTTAATAATGTCTCTAAGAACATTTTCTTAAATGATAAGAAGTCATATAACCATCCTAAAAATCCTTTGAATTTTCCTTCGTTTTTCTTACTTAAAAATAAGATATAAACTAGGATTCCACCTATTATTGCAAGTATTATTGATACGATAATCCATACTGTACTTCCAACAGCACTAGACATACTAAGTAAAGATTTTGAGCTATACATACTATCTTCCCCCTTTATTTTTTTCACATTCTATCATAAAATTTTAATTTCGTCAATTTGTACAAAAAATCGACAAACTAAACTTATAATATTCTTGTTTTAATTATATTTTCTAATTGAGTACTTTATTACTATCTATATTTATCTTATCTTGTATATATCTTTTGCATTTTGATATGTAATCTTTCCTACTTCTTCAACTGATAGCCCTTTTACTTTTGCTATTTTTTCTGCTATATATTTTACATTTCTAGGATCATTTCTTCTTCCTCTTAGTGGTTCTGGTGATAAATATGGGCTATCTGTTTCTATTAATATTCTATTATTTGGTACCATTTCAATTAATTCATTTGCATTTTTTGAATTTTTAAAAGTTATAGGACCTGCAAATGATATATAAAATCCTATTTTTAATCCTTCTTTTACAAGTTCTCTATTTAATGGGCAACAATGGAATATCCCTTTATTTTTTACTAAATTTTTCTTTAATATTTCTAAAGTATCCATTACTGCATCTCTTGTATGTATTACAATTGGTAAATCCAACTTATTTGCAATGTTTATTTGCTCTACAAAAGCTTTCCTTTGAAGTTCACGCATTTTTTCATCTTTTTCCCAATAATAATCTAAACCAATCTCTCCTATTGCTAAAACTTTAGAATTTTGTTTAGCTAATTTTTCGATTTTGCTTAGCAGTTTCCACAATTCGTCTTCAGTTTGTGGAATATCATTGGGAGATATTCCACAAGTTGCATATATAAAATCATGTTTTTTAGATAATTCAATTGCTTTTGTAGACCCTTCTAAGCTATATCCTGCTGATATAAATCCTATATCTTCATTATGTATTTTCTTTATTATTTCTTCTCTGTCACCATTAAATTTTTCATCATCTAAATGTGCATGATTATCAAAAAATTTCATATTTAAAATCCTTTCTTATTTTGATAAGACTGTTACATTTGCCACTACATAATCATTACAATGTGAAATGCTAACATCTATATTTTCTATATCTTTTAAATCTACACCAACTACATTTAATATTGGTCTTCCCTGCTTATCATTTTTTATTTCAAAATCCTTCCAAGAAACAGAATATTTATCATCTATTTTCCATGATAAAGCCTTAAAAGCTGCTTCTTTTGCTGCAAATCTCGCTGCATAATGCTGATATTTTTGTTTTTTCTTACTTTCACAATACTTAATCTCATCTTTAGTAAATATTCTATTTAAAAATGCTTCTCCTAATTTCTCTATACTTTCTTTTATTCTATAAATTTCAATAATATCTGTTCCACAATTTACTTTCATATTTTTCTTGGTCTCCTTAAATTTAAAAATGAGACAGAAAAGACCTGTCTCTAATTCCTTATCAAAGCTATGAAGTTTAATATATTAAATATTAATGATGCTGATAAAATAATAGCAATTACGATTGTTGATTTTCTATCTTTTTCTATATTTAGATCTTTATATAATATATCATATTTATTTTTTACCTGACTATATAAATTTTCTAATTCTAATGTTTCTCCTATTTTATGATTTAACATTGTTCCAGTTTCATCATCTGTTATTTCTTGTATCCACAAGTTTTTAGTAAATTCTATAAATTTCTTTCTTGCTTTTTTTACTTGTTTTGGATCTTTTATTTGTAATTCTATTCTTTTTAAATATATTTTCTTATATAAATTTAGTATATAAGTATATAAGTATTGATTTTCAAATTCATCTGGTAAAATTGTGTAGTTATTCATATCTTCACTAGAAGAAAATAGCATGACTCCCAATTTACTAAGTGCCAATTTTGCATATTTCCAATTTGATATTGTTGTTATTTTTTCTTCTTCTAGTTTTCTGCTATTATCTGCTGGTAATACATTTGCATATCTGATATAATAATGTGCTATCTTATCAAATTCACTACTTGAATTCCAGGCTTCTTGATCTACACATACATATGAATATGTTAAAAATCTTTCTGTGTCAATATCTAATTTCATTGCTTCCAAATTTGAACCTGTAATTTTTCTTATAAACTCCCTAAAAGTTTCTGCATTTGAAAAACTATTTGTTTGTAAGCGTATATTGTCATAAGTATCTAAAACTGCTTCTCCATTTATATCTCTGAATTTACAGTTAAAGTTTAATATATTTGAAAAACTATAATCGTCTTCTATATTTGTTTTGATAACCAAAAAACATATTCCTGTTTCAAAACATATAATTTCTATTTTTGATATTGTGAAAAATATTCCTTTTTGGTCATCTATTTTCCCTTGTATATCATTATTAATATTATATTCAAATATATTACATGGATACTTTGAAAGTAATGCCGCTCTTGTTTCATCTGGTAAATCTTCTAATTTTTTTAATTTACTATTTCCCATACTAAAACTTGAGAATAAGAAATCTCTCGTTTTAGGTAAGAAATATTGATACATTTTGAAATCTTTTTCTTTTTGGAATGTTTTTAATCTGAAATCTTTATCTCTTAACATCTTCAATATATATTTTTGATATCTTCCTTCTTTTATCACAAATGGATGAAGGAAATACGTGTATTGGTAATTTGTCTTTAGTTCCATTTTATCACCTCGTTTTTTATTTCCTATAATAGTTCATATTAAGGTCTTTTCCTAAGTACCAGCTTCCAATAAAATCAATCTTTAAATAGTCATCTAGATTGTATGTTGGTTCTTGTACAACATTTCCATCACTATCTATTGCTCCCCATTTTCCATCTAATTTTACCGCTGCAAATCCAAATGAGTTTTGATTTTCTGCGTCATCATATATATAGTCTACTACAACATTTCCATCTTCATCTACAAATCCATATTTTCCGTCTTTTTTACTTAAGAATAATGTATTTGATGTAAATATATCTGACTCATTTTCTTCTTCAAATCTAAAATTGTAATATTTATATTCATCATCTTGTCTTATTTCTATAAATTCTTTATCTTCATCTAAATCTATCAAAATTCCTGTTAGTCTTACATTATAGCTACTATCTAATATTTGATTATTGAAACTTTCATCTTCTGTTACATATAAATCAGGTTTTTCATAATACATTATTGAACTATAATTAAATTCTACTTGAATTTCTTCTGATAAATTTATTATTCCATAATTATTTCCTGTTTTTGCTATAAAAATTCCTGTTTTTGCTTCTTTTAACTCATCATAGGTTGGATTTATTATTATTTCTCCCGACATATTCATAACACCATATTGCTCTCCATCCCTATAAATTACTCCATTTTCTGGATTTTTTAAAATTGCTATTATTTCGTCATAATTTCCATTTAAGACTTCTGTTCCATCTTTTGATACAACTAATTGTTTTCCATCTTGTATTACTACATAATAATCTCCCTGATATATATTACTTATTCCCTCATAATTCAAGCCTAATATTTGAGTATTTGAAGAGTCTACTATTCCGTAGTTTCCTTCACTATTTTTCACTATAAAACCGTCTGCTATTTCATCTCCTAAAGCTTGTATTTCTTCATATTCTGTTGGAAGTAATATTGTACCTTCATCATTAACTAATCCATAATTTTCTTCTTTTAAAACAAGTAATGCATTTTCCACTCCTTGTAATGCTGTGATTTCATCATACTCACATGCAAGTACTTCTTCTCCTTGTAAATTTATTAACCCATATTTTCCACTTTTTTGTACTTTTAATACATTACTATTATAACTCAAATTATTATTTTCATCTACACTTGAAATTGCTTCTATTTGTTCATAATCTGTAAATATCTGTCTGTTTTCACTATTTAAAGCTTGCGTACTATATGTTCCGTCATCATAGTTCACATCATAAGTACATAAAAACACATCTTCCTCGCTATTAGGAATTATTATCATTTCAGCATATGATGGATTTATTACTATATCACCATTTGAATCTATTACTCCCCATTTATTGTCTTGATATGCTGCAAAATAATTTATATTTGATACATTTCCTAAAGACTCTCCTTCATTTAATATCCCAACTAACATAATTATACACATAATAATTACAATAAATAGGACTATTACGGCAAGTACTTTTTTCTTATTTAATTTAGGTTCTTCAAATCTTTTTCCTTTACTCAAGCATTTTTCCTCCTACCACATATAATATATCACATGTTTTTAAGTATATCAATAATCCTTAATCTTCTTTTTTTCTAAATTTACATACTAATATACTCATATCATCTTTGGCTATTCCATAATTATTATCCATTGCTTCTTCTAATATTAGATCAGCTATTTTTTGTGTATTAGTTGTTTCTATATCTTCTAATAAATACTTAATCCATAATTCTTTATTTTTATATTCTACATTTGAATCTAAAACCCCATCTGAACAAAGTACAATTATCTCTCCTTGTTCAATGTCTTTATCAAATGATTGAATCTTACTTCCTTCTATTATTCCTGTTGGTAAGGAATTGGATTTTATCATTTGAACTCTTTTTCCATTTTTTACATATGTTGGACATGCTCCACTTTTTATAAATTCAATATTTCCCATATATAAGTCAACAATTGCTATATCTAATGTTGCAAACATCTCTTTATTTTGATTTATTAAAGCATTATTTATCAGATCTAATGATATATTTTTATCAAAACCTGATAAAAACAAGTTTTCTAATAATCTTAAAGCATCTGAACTACTATTTTTTGCTTCTTCACCACTTCCCATTCCGTCACTTATTGCTACTAAATATTTACCGTCTTTTAATCTAATTGTTAAAGTACTGTCTCCAGAAAGTTTACTTTTTGTTTTAGTAGTTTTAGCTGTTCCCATTGCCATTATGTATCTATCATCTGATAAAAAGCTTAGTTTTTTTCCTATACTTGCTTCTTCATTTAGAACTATTTTTTCTCCTATTATTTTAGTTAATATTTTTTCTATTGTTTCTATTTTAGCTGTTTCTAAATTTTCATTCAAATAAAGTTCTATCACAAATCTATTCTCTTTTTTTATAACAATATCTTGTAATTGTATTTGTTTTTGTTCTAATAATTCTATTATTTCTTGCTTTTCTCTTACATATTTTTTTTCATTTTCTATATCACTTTCTAAACCTTTTGCCATGGTTTCTATTGCTTCTGATACATCTTTTAATTGTTTTTCTATATTCTTTTTATTTTGAGCAATTTTCTTTTTCCATATAAAATTTGATTTACAAACTTTATATGAAACATTTATTGCTCTTACCATTTGCATAATATTTTCTTCTAAGTGTTTACTTATCTCTTTATCATCAAATCCTATTATATAACTATTACAATCAGCAAATATTTTTAATAAGTCTTCTCTTGTTATTTCTTGTTTATCTAATAAAAAATTAAATATTTTGTCTACTATTTTTCCTTCTACATTTGCTATATCATCATATAACATATTTTCTTTATATACTTCTAAATTATTTAATAATTCTGATAGAAATATTTTTTTATTTTCTTCTCTTTCTTTTACTTCATCTCCGTCTGCTATTTCTTCTTTATATGAAATTGCTATCTTATCTATTGCTTGAGATACATTATTTAAACTTTCCGCAACTTCTTTGCTTTTATTTAATGCCCTTCCTGAAGTATTAGGTAAAAATTTTGAATTTCCTATAAATTCTTCTAAATCTATTTGTAAATTTTTTGGTACTAATAATAGTCCTATTGATGCTATTAATATTTCTTTAAAATGAATTAACTCTACTGTATATCCATTTGAAACATATGCTAATACTATATTTCCTAAAGTAAACCCTACAACTACTCCTATTTTTCCAAATCTATTTAATATTCCAGCTACCATTCCTGATATTGCATATGCTGCAATCATTATTGGCTCATTATCACTAATTACTCCTAATGTTACCCCTATTGTTACTCCTGATGTTGTTCCAACTAATATTCCATTTTTCCATCCTAAAATCATTACTATTAATATACTAAATATATTTCTTATGCTGAAACCATAAATACTACTTTCACCAAATGCTGCTACTGCTATTGCAAAAAGTAAACTCGCTCCTATTACTTCTTCTATTGAAAATGCTTTTCTCTTATAAAATTCTTGAATTACCACTAATGAATTTACAAATATTTTATAAAATACTAATGCTATTATTGAAAGTGTAATTGTGCTTAATATATCATACAATGTAAATACTGACATTAATATTTTTACTATTCCTATTAAGAAAGTAGCTATAAAAACATTTTTTCCTATTTTTATTTTTTCATTTCTTTCTTGTTCATTGTAATGTGGTTTTATTATAAATAATGTTGCTATCATAACTAATGCTGTTAATAAATATTCTACTCCTCCACCTACTCCGAATTTTATTATATTACCAAGTAGTGAAATAAGCACTACCCCTAAAGCTGGAATGGAAAAAGCTAAACAAGCTCCTAATAAGCTTATACTAAATATTGAGAAATCTCCCCCAAGACTTACAAATGATAACATAAATGCAACTATATATATTACAATATTTTCTTTTGCAAATACATTTGATAAGATATTAAATTTATTTTTTTCTTCATCTCCTATGTTATTTTTATTGTTAAAATCAATTGTATCTTCATTTAAATTCTGAAACATCCTTACCACCTCTTTAATTTTGATAAGCTTATTTTACTACTTGTCCTTTGTGGTTTTTGTCTTTTCTAGTCTGCTAAACCAAAAAAGTTTTCTACTTTTTTATATATTTTTTCTTTTATTTTTTTATAATTATATAATATACGATTTTTATTTTATTACAGAATATCGAAAAAAGCAATATTTGAGAATAGAATTAAAAAATAATTTTTAAATAATTTTTAAAAAATTTTTAAATTTTAAAAGAAGATGTTTTTGAGTTGCCTCAAAAAACATCTTCTTTTTTAATTACAATACCTTTTTCTTAATTATAATTATTCCTCCTGCTATTGTTACAAATCCTATAATTCCTAATATGATATATGGTAAATATTCTCTATTTTCACCAGTAGGCCCTGTTATTGTAATATATACATAGTCATCATCATATCCTGTTACTCTAGGGCTTTCAGTTGGTACATAATTTCCTGGTATTGTATAATCTCCATCATATTCCATTCTTCTTCCGGTTACTTCAATTACCTCAATATCATTTTCAAATAAGAAATCATCTTGAGTATTTGATAATACTCTGGATACTTCTAATGTTACTCTTACTTCTTGTCCTGGTTCCATATTACTAAATGCTTCTGTTTGTAATACTTGATTATATGTTATTGCTGCATCATATGCTTCTTGTGATAATATTCCTTGTGCGACTAAATCTTGTCCTGTTATATCAATAATTTGTGTCCATTCTGAATTATTTGCATTGGTTTCGTCAAAGACTAATTCATTTGATAAATAATCATATAATTTTGATATTGTCGCGAGCTTCCAATTACTATAGTTTGTCGGTACTATTCCATAAATGTAGTAATCTTCATCATTATAATCAATTTCTGCATTTCTATTATCAACTATTATTTCATATGTAACAGTTATTGTAGCACCTTGTATTATTTCAGTATCTAATTCAATGTGTACATTTCCATCTGGCAAGTATCTTAAATTATCTATTTCGCCTTCTCTTGGATCACCCTCGATTACTACTTGTCCATTGGCAAGTGTTACTTGTATATAAGCTATTTCTTTTCTAACATCAAGATTTTGAACTGGTCTTCTTATAATTCCAAAGTCTATATTATCAAATACGAATTTTAATTCATCTCCGTATTGACTTATATTATCTAAGTTTACATCATAATCTAGATTAATTTCAAACATTCTTGTTGTTGCTTCAATACTTTCTACTGAATCTGGATTTTCTTCGTTTTGAATACTTCCATATGTGTAAGTCTTTTCTGTTGTTCTATCTTCTACAATATCATATGTTGTTCCATCTGATTTTATACCTGTTTCATCTTTTGCATCTGATAATCTAGTTACATTTTCTTCTCCAGAGGTTTCACTTCTATACCAGTAGTTTGTCATTGATTCAGCAGCATCTTTATCTCCACCTCTATAAATAGTTGATTTATATTTTTCTGTTTCTAGATTTTGAGTTGTTCCATCTGGGCTTACTATTATACTTGAGTTTCCATATGTATATCTAATTAGATATTTGCCTGGTATAATTCCAGTAAATTCGTAATTACCATTTTCATCAGTTTGTGTAGTAGCTGCAAATGCTATTTCTTCTGCTTCTCCTGCTTCATTTAATCTATACAATGATGCTACTTCTATTGGATTTCCATCATCATCACATGTTAGCAATTCAACAGTTACATTTTGAACTACATTTTCATCACTTTCATATATACCGTTACCTTTTCTTTCTTTATCATATCCTTCATTAGCTAATAATTCTTCTAATGCGTCGTCTTCCCATACTGTTCCACTAATTACTCTTCCTTCTTCTTCATTTAGTACTAATATTAATGATGGTGCTGCGTCTGTATCATCTTCATATGTATTTAAGTTTTCGTCATCACTTTCATTATTAGCATTTTCAGGTATTGCTGAACCTGGTCTTGAGTCTTTATCTACTCCTGCATAATGTACACTAAAGTTTGAGTCTGAGTATGTTGAATATGATGTTATTTCAGTTACAGAATCTAGTGTTATATCTTGATTTAGTACGGCATTTACTGCGTCATTTTGTAGTTTATACGTAATATATATAAGTGTTTGTTGTTGATATGATATGTCTTTATCTGTTTGTATTGTTACTTTCCTAAATCCATTACTATTGTAACTTTGATCTACAGTATAACTTAAAGCATTTCCATCTGCATCTGTGATACTATATACGTCATATCTATTATCAAAGTAATTTACTACTTCGTTTACGGTTGTATATAAACTTGTTGACTCATTTCTTAATGCCACTTTATATGTTATATAAACTCCTAAAACTCCATTTTCTCCACCAACTTGTTGATTATAAACTACATCTGATGAATAGATTGTTCTTGTATATGATGCTGTTCCATATTCATTAGCAAATTTCACACCTGTGTCGAATCCTTCAGGAATTTCTTGGTTTGTAAATCTTTGGTTATAATAATATGTATGTTCATATCCATTTAATGTTAATTTTGCACTTTCAATATCTTCTACAACTGCTAAATCAGGTTGTTCTCTTTCTTGTATTCCTAGATTAATATATTCTATTTCTTCTTTTGCACCACTTCTTATCTCATCTACTGATGCAAAGTCTGTTAAATATCCTGACTGTCCTGCATCCAAATATGCATCTCTTGTTGTTGCATGCATTATATATTGTTCATCAGTCATATTTACAGGGAAGTTCTGTCCGTCATATCCATATACTGAATTAGCTCCATAATTTAATGTACTACTTGCTCCATAATCTAATGGGCTAGTATTTTGATTTTCATCATAATTTAAATCATATGTTTTGTTTCCAGAATCATCATTTGCTTGTCCAACAGTATCTGTTGTTCCACTATGTGTTATTTCTGAATATAATCTATTAAATTCTGTTCTTTCTTCTGTGTTTTCTGATGCTTTTGAACTATATTCATTTGTTGAAGATAAGTCTACTATTGGTACTGGTTCATAACTCATTCCATTATAGGTAAACTCTATATAATATTCTGATAATTTTTCTATTTCAACATCACACATTTGGTAATAACCATTTTCGTCTGTTAATATTTCTGTTACTGTTTCACCTGATGATGTCTTAAAGCTTACTTCATTTCCGTTTGCATCTTTTAATTTTACAGTTACATTTGCAACTAGTCTATCTGGATTTGATTCATCAGAATCAGCTGCTGTGTATAATCCATCTCTAGTAGATGTTTTTCCACTTATCATATCTTCCCATACTATACCTGATAATTTTATCCATCTTCTCAAGTTGGTTTCTGTTACTGTTATTGTTTCATATGCTGTTATCTCATATGTTCCAATTGATACTGGTAATTCTTCATCTGTATAGTAACCATAATTTGGATTTTCTACCTCTACTAGTTCATATTCGCCTTCCCAAATATCACTTATTACTATTTTTCCATCTTCGTCTGTATATAATGTTACTGGCTCATCTGAGTAAACTCCTACTCCGTCTGATCCTATTGATACGTATTGTCCTTCTTTTACTCCTGATACCATTTGGAATGTAAATCCTACTCCTTCCAATGGTGCTCCTGTTGTTTCGTCTACTTTAGTTATTTCTATACTTCCTAATCTCAATAAGTTTGTTGCAGTAACCGTTATTGTTTCATATTCTGTTATAGTATATGTTCCTTTACTTACTGGTAACTCTTCTTCTAGGTAATAACCATAATTTGGATTTTCTACCTCTACTA
>CAZQTH010000022.1:0-22735 GCA_964596175.1 uncultured Clostridium sp.
TTAAGAAAAGAATCAGAATAATCTGGTTCTTTTCTTTTTGAATAACAACTTTAAATAAAATGTTTGAGAAAATTCGTTAAAAAACATTTGACTTAAATATTACGCATTGTTATAATAGGAATGTTAGTAAATAATATTGCTTTTCAGAAAAAAGCAATAAAACAAAATGCTGTTTTTTAACTTATTCTAAAAACAGTAAAAGGAAAAAAGAAAGAGGTAATAGGAACAATGGATAAAATCATTAAAATAATAGCAGATGAGTTAGGAATTAAAGAAAAACAAGTTGAAAATGCAATTAAGTTAATAGACGAAGGAAATACAATACCTTTTATTGCACGTTATAGAAAAGAAGTTACAGGGGGACTAAGTGACGAAACACTTAGGGATTTAGGAGAAAGACTTAATTACCTAAGAAATTTAGAGCAAAGAAAAGAAGAAGTAGTAAAATCTATAGATGAACAAGGAAAATTAACAGATGAGATATTACAAGCTGTTGCAATAGCAAAAACTTTAGCAGAAGTTGAAGATATTTATAGACCATACAAGCAAAAAAAGAAAACAAGAGCAACAGTTGCTAAAGCAAAAGGCTTAGAGCCACTTGCAAATATTATACTAGAACAAAAAGAAACAAAAGATATAAATGAAATTGCAAAAGAGTATGTAAATATAGATAAATTATCAGACGAAGACAAGAAGAATAAAGATAAGGTAGTAAAAAATGTAGAAGATGCAATAGCAGGAGCATTAGATATAATTGCTGAAGTGATATCTGATGAACCAAAATATAGAAAACAAATAAAGAAAATTTGTTATAGAGAAGCTTTGATTGTAACAAAAGCAGCTAAGGAAGATGAAAAATCTAATTATGAAATGTATTATGATTATAATGAAGCTATAAAATATATACCAAGTCATAGAATTTTAGCAATAAACAGAGGAGAAAAAGAAGGTTTCTTAAAAGTTAAAATAGAAAAGCCAGAAGATAAAATATTAAATTATATAGAAAGAGATATAATAAAAGGAGAAACACAATTTACTTCTATGCTAAAAGAAACTATATTAGATAGTTTTAAAAGATTAATAGAACCATCAATAGATAGAGAAATTCGCTCTGATTTAACAGAAAAAGCAGAAGAAAAAGCAATTAAAGTATTTGGTAAAAACTCTAAGCAATTGTTATTAGGAGCTCCTATAAAAGGTAAAACTGTTATGGGATTTGACCCAGCATATAGAACAGGTTGTAAAATTGCAGTAATTGATGAAACTGGAAAGGTGCTAGATTATACAACAGTATATCCAACAGAACCACAAAATGATGTTGAAGGAGCTAAAAAGGAATTATTGAAATTAATCGATAAAGATAAAGTAGATATGATAGCAATAGGAAATGGAACAGCTTCAAGAGAGTCTGAAATGTTTGTTGCAGATATGATTAAAGAGACATCAAGAGATGTTCAGTATGTGATTGTAAGTGAAGCAGGGGCATCTGTATATTCTGCATCTAAGCTTGCAACAGAAGAGTATCCAGATATAAATGTATCTATAAGAGGAGCTATTTCAATTGCAAGAAGACTACAAGATCCACTAGCAGAATTAGTTAAAATAGATCCAAAAGCAATAGGGGTAGGACAATATCAACATGATATAAACCAAAAGAAACTATCAGAAAGTTTAACAGCAGTTGTAGAAGATAGTGTTAACAAAGTAGGTGTAGATGTAAATACAGCAACACCATCACTATTATCTTATGTATCAGGAATAAATAATACAATTGCTAAAAATATTGTAAAATATAGAGATGTAAATGGAAAATTAAAAAATAGAAAAGAATTACTAAAAGTTCCAAAGTTAGGAAAAGTAGCTTATGAACAATGTGCAGGTTTCTTAAGAATATATGATGGAGACAATCCATTAGAATTAACAGCAGTTCACCCTGAAAGTTACGATGCTACAGAAAAATTACTTGCAAAAATTGGATTTGATAAAAAAGACCTAAAAAACAAGGAAAAATTAGAAGATTTAATAAACAAACTAAAAAATATAAATATAGAAGAAATGGCAAAAGAATTAGATATAGGTGAGATGACATTAACAGATATAATAGAAGAATTATCAAGACCAGGAAGAGATCCTCGTGAAGATATGCCAAAACCTATTCTAAGAAGTGACGTTCTAAAATTAGATGACTTAAAAGAAGGTATGGTATTAACAGGTACTGTAAGAAATGTAATTGATTTTGGAGCCTTTGTGGATATTGGTGTTAAGCATGATGGTTTAGTACATATTTCAGAAATGAGTGATAAGTATGTAAAAAATCCATCTGACATAGTATCTGTTGGAGATATTGTAAAAGTAAAAGTAATTAATATAGATAAAGAAAGACAAAAAGTAGCTCTTTCAATGAAAGTATAAAAAGAACGAGCGGTAAATATACCGCTCGCTCTTGCAGAAAGGATCTTTTTGAATGTTAATAATTACTAGCAGTTAGTCTCAAACTATAATTTAATACTTATAAATCATAGTTGAGAATGTATACTGTTCGCTAGTTGTGGGTGTCAGCTCCAAGGAATAAGTTCCTGCTGGCAAAGTTACGTGAGTAAGATAGTTATTTCCGGTAGTGATATATGTATCAACATAAGTACCACCACCAACCTTTGCTATCTTGTACCGAACTTGGCCACTTCCACCCCTAATGCTACATATAACAGTAGCATAGGTTTGGCTAGGTACGTTGAACTGGCTATAACGATAGCCGTAGAAAGTACCAGAGTCTTGATAGTTCAAATCAGATGCAGCAACCATAATACTTTGATTAGCTGTAGCTGATGTTCCATTGACTTTAGCAAGTGATTCTGTTGCCGAAGCACTTGTGGGTGATAGTGCTACAAGCAAAGCGGAAGCTAAAGCCAGTGTGATTATGGCGTTGTGCTTTTTTATGGTTATCATCTTTCCTCCTATCAAAGATTCTTTCTGCTTTATACAAAGAAATTTGTATAAACTAAGTCATTGTAAGGTGTAATAGAATATTATACCTTTTCTATATTATTTTAAGTAAACATACTCAAAGTCATTTAATTGTGTATCTTCAATATATGAGTCATCCACAAAGTCAAATTTAAAATCTGTATAATCAGTTCTTGTATAATTTCCATCAGGATAATTTACAATTTCAATACTTTCTATTCCAGAAGATTGATTTATATATTTTTGTATTTTAGTTTTATCATTCAACTTCTGTTCTATAACATAATAATTTACTCCATCTATTTGAGTAGTCTTTATTGGTTTTAAAATCCAGTAAGTTAAAAATTCAAGAAATGCTAAGTTATTATTTTCAGCATCGATATAATTTATTTGTGGTAATAGCTTTTTACCATATTCTATGGTTTGGTTATCACTATCAACATTTTCCTGTATCGTAACTTTTTTATTTATAAAATTTATATGGGTAAGTTCCTTTGTTTCTGAATTATATAAGGTTTTACTTATTGTGGTGCCTTCATTATTTTTATTAATTGTTCCACTTATATTGTCTTTGAAAAAAACTTCAGTTTCTTTTATTTCTGAATTATTATTAGTATTATAACTTGAATTTACTATTTTCTTATATTGTAAATTATTAATATTATTACAATTTGTCATTGTTGTCTTTTTGGCTTCTAGTATATTAGAATAAATTTTATAGTTATGATACATAAATCCGGCTAATATAAATAGGATAATAATAATAGCAATTATTAATAGTTTTAATAAATTCATTCTAAAGTTATATTTCTTTAATATATTAATGTGTTTTTCTTCATTAGTATCATTATCTACTTTTATAGTTTTCTTCATATTTTCTAATGTCTTTTTACATTGAGGACACTCTTCAATATGTTTTTCAAGAAAATTATTAGTAGTTGTAGAAGTAAGTTTTTCTATATAAATTGGTATAATGTCTTTTACAATATCACACTCTTTACTATTTTTCATCTTCTTTTTCCTCCATCAACTTTTCTTTTCCTCTATAAAAAGTAACTCTTGCCCATACTTCACTTTTGCCGAAAAAAGTTAGCAATTTCTTTGAATGTCTTTTCTTCTTGTACTCTAAGTATTATTACTTCTTTTGTTACTTCATCTAATTTATTTATACTATAATATAAATTTTCCTTATTTTCTTTCTCAATAATTTCTTCTTCCAAACTATAATTAGAAGGGATTTCTGGTGAAATATCATCAGAGACAATATTAAGAGCCTTTCTTTTTTTATTGTATTCTTTGTATAATAAATTTTTTGAGATTTGGCAAAGCCACACTGATAGTTTGCAGTTGCCTTTAAACTTATTTATATCTTTTACAGCATAATAGAACGTCTCTTGTGTTAAATCTTCTGAAAGCTCAGGGTTGTGAGTTTTTGCTAATAAAAATCTATATATTATTTTAAAATACTTTGAATACAATTCTTCTAAATTAGGCATTTTATCTCCCTCTACTTATATGGTATTGATTTTCTAATTGGTTAAAGGGTATATATAAAATTTTAATCCCCTACATAATATAAGGTACTTTTTTTAAAGATTTGTTACAAAATTTTACAAAAAAGTTAAAATTTTATAAAATTCAATAAAAAAGATCTAGTATTTCTACTAGACCAATATAAAGATTTTATATATTTTCAAGACTTATTTCTTCAATAGAATATTTATCTTGAATTTCTTTAATTTCATCATAATGATTTTCTAAAATATCTAAGAATAAATCATCTAATTTAGGGTCAAATTGAGTTCCTCTGTTTTTTATAAATTCTTCTTTAATAACTTCTAAAGGTAAAGAATTACGGTAAGATCTTTTTGAACTCATAGCATCAAAACTATCAGCAATAGCTGTAATTCTAGCTAAATAAGGTATATTTTCTCCTGCAAGCTTGCTTGGATAACCCTTTCCATCATATCTTTCATGATGATGTTCAACAATTGGTAAAATGTTTTGAAAAATTTTTGCATGTGATAAAATGTGTACACCAATATTAGGATGCTGTTTAATTTGAGAGTATTCATCATCAGTAAGTCTAGCTTCTTTTTGTAAGATAGTATCAGGAACACCAATCTTACCAATATCATGGAATAACCCACCAATCTTTAAAGTATTAATATCAGCATCTGGTAAATTTAAATATTTTCCAATTAAGACAGAAAGTTCAGAAACACGGTCAGAATGACCACGCGTATAAGTATCCTTTGCTTCAACAGTATAACGTAAAGTCTGAATACTCTCTAAATATGCCTGTTCTAATTTTTCATATGTATCAGATAATTCTTCATTAATTTTTTTGATTTGGTTCATCTGTTCAATAGATTTAATACCAGATTCAATAAGTAATAGTAATTGATCAAATCTATCACTTTTTTCACAATAACCTTGTATGTCCAACCTTCTAATAGTTTCTAGAGGTGGAGCTAAGTCTTTGTGACCAGTAAGTAATAAAATATATAAATCTTTGTTAAATTTTCTAATTTCTTCAACAACTTGGTCACCATGAATAGGTGTCATAATAAAGTCTAATATCATAAGATCAAAATGTTCGTTTTTAACTCTTTCAATTGCTTCTGTTGGATCTGTTATCCCTATAAGATTGTAACCAGACCTTTTTAAAAAAATAGATAAAGAATCTATAATACCTTGCTCATCATCAACAGCTATAATCTTGTAGTTTTGACTTTTAGTATTTTCTAAATTCTGTAGTCCCTTTCTCATATTATACCTCATAATTTATAATATTATTTTTTACATATTATATTAATAAAAACAATAAAAATCAAGAGTTTTAACAAAAAAATTGTCCAAGACTCTTGATTTTCAAAGAAAACTAACTGTATATTATAAAGGTAATATTATAGTAAATGTGCAACCTTTACCAGGTTCTGTTTTAAATGTAATATCTCCATTAAAATGAGCTTTTACTGTAGAATAAGACATATATAAACCAAGACCAGTACCATTTTTTCCTTTAGTTGTAATCATCTCTTTAAATAACTTATCCTGCACCTTTTGAGGTAAACCACAACCATAATCTTTTACAGAAATATAAAGATTATTATCATGCTTTTCGAAAATTAAATCAATATTTTGTTCAGGCTTTCCTTCATATGCTTGTACAGAATTTGATATCATATTATTAATTACTTGAACTAGGCTATTTACATCACCATGTAAAATAGTCTTTTCAGATACATTCATAGATACTTTTAGATAAAGTAAGGCATTTTTTAATTCATGTTTCATTAAAATGTCAACACGTTTAACTAATTCTTCTAAATCAAAAGTAACAGTATCTGTTTCTGACATTGTAACAGCTTGACCCTTTACAGCTGTAATAATATCTGACATATAGCTTGTATATTCTTTGATTTTATCAATCCAACTCATCATATCTTTTGCAATATCATGATGGTCTTGAGAATTTACTTCAGGATCATCAATTGAAGAATCATATTCTTTAATTAAATCAGTTAATCCTTCAGTAGCACCAGAGATAGACATAATAGGAGTTTTTAGATTATGAGCGATACCACCTATTAACTGTCCTAGAGATGCTAAACGTTCATTTTCCATAAGCATATCCTGATTATCTTTTATTTTCTTTATATCTAAAATATGCTGAGTAATATCTTTAAACAAGACCAATACACCAATATAAACCTTTTTATTAAATAGTGGACTGATTTCAACATTAAAATACTTATCTATTTTTGTATTATAGTATTCCATAGTACAAGTTTCTTTATCTTTTATAGATTTATAAAAAATGTTTTTTAATTTATCTAAATTTTCAGAAGAATTTAATAAGTCAAAAATAGTTTTCTTACGTATATCAATATTTTTAATATTGAAAGTTTTTTTGAATGTATCATTATAATCTACAATCATATTATTGCTATCTAAAATTAAATAGCTATCTGACATTACATTAACAATTCTTTGCAAAGCTATTGGTGATATATTTAAAAAATCAAATTTTAATATAGCAAAAGCATATAAGATAATACCAATAGTAAATGAAATAGGTGTTAAATATACAGTCATATCAACTATTTTAAGTGTTCCTAAAATATTTAGGACTATTGGAATTATAGTACCTAGAATAATTAAAATAGATTGTTTTGAGAATACACCAGAACTCTTTAGAGAGGTTTGTATTAACATAAGCATACCTATAAATAACAAGCCATAAGTATAAATTGAATGTATATAGAAATATGGGCCAAAAATAGCATCTGTCATTCTATTATTAAACTCAATATAAAACAAATGGTGAAAGTCATTTGTCCATAATACTAATAATGTAATTATTGGTATTATTAATAAAAATAAGTATCTTTTTTTAAATCTAATTTTAGTATTCCTAAAAATCAAAGCAGTAAAAAATACAGCAACAGGTAAAAAGCATGTACCTATATAAATAAAATATTCGAAATATATAGGTGAGACATCAGTATATTTTATAAAAATGTCTTGTACTAAAACACCAAAAGATATAATAAATATACAAACCAATATTG
The DNA here is from genome assembly GCA_964596175.1 of uncultured Clostridium sp. Lineage (GTDB taxonomy): Bacteria > Bacillota > Clostridia > TANB77 > CAG-508 > CAG-269. The sequence continues at coordinate 7,542 of CAZQTH010000022.1, forward strand.
CCAAAAAACTTTTTTGTAATTGCCCCAAAGGTCTTCTCGATAAAACATAAAATATAAACAATGTTATTGACAATATTGAAACAATAAGTAATAAAAATGGTATGTTAATAATAGACATGTATTCCTCCTTTGTTTAAATAAATTTAATTTTTCTAAAATAATTAATATACTTAATTAAATAATTCTTGTCAATATTTTTCCAAGAAAATCCAATATTTTTTAAATATTTTCCTGTAAAATCACAATTTAGTGCTATTCTAGATGTATAAATTAAATTCTTATCTTTGTCTAAATCATGTATGATTCCAGAAAGAATTTCTTTTTTATTATCATCTTTTAATAATTCATTTATAATATTATTCATTTCACCATTAGAAACTGGTAATAATTTATAACCTTCTTCATTCAATGTATCTACCAATAATTTAATTGGTAATAAGTGTGTATTGTATACATGAAATACATTACAAGGACTAGAATGTTCAGCTATTTTTAAAATAGCATTAGCACATAAATCAACAGGTGTAAGCTCAATTTCATGTTCAAGAGAATAATCAGGAAATACTCCCATATTAATAAATGATTGTAGACGTTTTGCAAAAGCATTTTCTTCTGTATTTCTCTGGAACATACCATCTGAATATCTATTTGTAATATTTCCAATTCTAACAATTTGAGCATCTAGACCATCTAAAATTGCTTCTAACACAATTTTTTCTGCTTCAAACTTTGTTATTGTATAAACATTATTTAGTTTTTGACCAACAAACAAATCTTTTTCAGAAAATAGTACTTTATTATTGATATTTTCTGCTGTTTCGACAATAGTTTCTTCTTTTTCACCATTTCCTGAAATACTTATTGTAGAAGTATGAATTAATCTTTTATTTAAAGATTTACATAAATTAATAACGTTTTTCGTTCCAAGTACATTTATTTCTTCAAATAAATCTCTTTGACCAAAATGCTTAACAATAGCACCTGAATTTATAACAGTTGTTACATTATCTTTTACAGTCTTTAAATCTTCTTCATTAAGTCCAATATTTGGTTGTTTGGTTATATCTCCTTCTACAATATGAATTCTATCTTTATATTTTTGATAAAAATTATCTCCAAAATAAAAACTAAGTGTATTTTTCAATCTTTCATTAGGAATCATATTGTTCTTTTGTCTGATAAGACAATAAATATCATTATTAGTATTATTCAAAAATGAGTATATTAAATGTGATCCCAAGTAACCAGTAACACCAATTAACAACATATTTCCAATATCAATTTTCTTAGTATTTACAATGTTTTCTATAGAGTTTTTTGATAATAATTTATTTATTTTACTATAATCATAATTCCCTAAATTACTATCATATTTATATGATGTTTTAGATGCTAAATCTTTTATAGTAGGGAAATTAAATATATCAGCATATTCAAAATTAAATCCTTCCTTTAAAGCTTCAATCTGCATATTAATAGCTGAAATAGAGTCTCCACCAATATCAAAGAAATTATCGTTTATAGAAATAGAGTTATTATGCAATGTTCTAGACCAAATTTCTAATAATTTTCTTTCTTTTCTATTTAATTCTTCTTTAGGTTTAATATCTGTATTAGTATTTAAGTTAGGTAAAGGTAAAGCTTTTCTATCTATTTTTCTGTTAATAGTATATGGCATTTCATTAAGTTTTACAAAATAAGTTGGAACCATATAATTAGGAAGAGATTTCTTTAAAAACTCTCTTACAGTGTTTTCAGAGATTTTTTTATCTTTATCGCAAACATAATATCCACATAAAAACTCTCTGTCTTCTAATTCTACTTTATTTACAACAGAAGATGTTATACCTTCTATACTTTCCATTTTTGTTTCTATTTCTCCAAGTTCTATTCTTAATCCACGTAATTTTACTTGATGATCAATTCTACCAAGACATTGTACTTTACCATCAAAAGTCCATCTACCAATATCTCCAGATTTATACATTTTTCCTTCGCCAAATGGATTATCTAAAAATTTTTCTTTAGTCATTTCAGGTTTTCCAAGATATCCAAGCCCTACTTGAATTCCAGAAATATAAATTTCACCTTTTACTCCAACTGGTAATCTATTTCCATTTTTATCTAAAATATGTATTCCAGTATTCATAATTGGAGGACCTGTTGTGATTTTTTCTTCACCATTCAAATTTTGTACATTTGATAAAACAGTTATTTCACTAGGACCATATATATTATATATAGTAACCCCAGGAGAAAGAGCTCTTAAGTCTTTTACAAATTTTTCAGGCAAAGGTTCTCCACCAAAAACCATATGCTTGATATTAGATAATGCTGAAGGATTTAATCTATTATCATAGTTAATTTTCATAAGACTAGGTGTAACAGTCATAACATCAGCATTATATTTTTTTATTAAGGCATCTAACAGTATTGGATTTCTATGTTCTGCATTGTTAGCTAAAAGAACCTTCATACCATGCGTTAGAGATACAAAAATTTCATATACAAATATATCAAAAGGCGTAGAAGTAACAGAAGCTATACAATGTTTGTTTCCTTCCTTTAAATAATCAAGAACAAGAGTCATAGCTTTAACCATATTAGCAAATCCAACTTGATGTAATAAAACACCTTTTGGTACACCAGTAGAGCCAGATGTATATATTACATAAGATAAATCAAGTGGTTTTACCTTAACATTTGGATTGTCAAAGTTTTTAGTATATAATTCATTATCAAGGTCTATTTCTATAAGATTACTAGCATTTTTTATTTTGTTTTTTAGAGATTTTTGGATAAGAACATACTGAGATTTACTATTTTCTAAGTAATAATTTGTTCTGTCTTGTGGGTATGTAGGATCCAAATTTACAAAAGCGGCACCAGCTTTTAAAATTCCTAACATACATACAATTGTCTCTAAAGAACGGTTTGCCATAATAGCTACAATATCATTGGTTTTAACCCCAACGCTTATTAAATAATGAGCTAAACTATTAGCTTTTTTATTTAATTCAGAATATGTAAGTGTTTTATCATCACAAATTACTGCTATATTATTTTTGTTTTGTTTAACTATATCTTCAAAAATAGAAACAACAGTGTCATCATTTATTTCTGAATTTGTATTGTTAAATAAAGCAAGTAATTTATCTTCTTTTTTAGTTATAATATTTATATCATCTAAAGATGTAGATAAATTGTTAGTTAAGTTTTCTAATAAAAATATATAATGTTCATGAATAGATTCAATAGTTTTTTTATTAAATAAATCTGTATTATATTCAAAATTAATACCATAAGTTGTTGGATCAATTTCAACAGTTAAATTAAATTTAGCAGTTTTTGGTTTGGAAATAATTGTTTTAATACCTTTTTTAGAAAAATCTATACTTTCATTTTGATATGTAAAAACAACATCAAAAAGTGAATTATTTGAAGGTATTTTTAAATCTTTTAGTAACATATCATAAGGATAAGGTTGGTTAGAGATTGAATCTAAAACCAATTTTTTTACTGTATCAAGAAAATTTTCCATATTCATGTTACCATCAAGTTTTATATTAAGAACAATATTATTAACAAACATACCAATCATATTTTGTACTTGGGCAGAATATCTAGATTCTATTGGTGAACCTATAATAATATTTTCTTGTCCAGTATATTTATATAATAAAACATATAATACTGATAAAAATACCATATATTCTGACATATTATGTTTTTTTGCAAATGATGAAATATTGTCAAATAAAATCTTAGGTATGTGATAATAAACTTTATTACCATTATATGTTTTTTTGTTAGTTGGTTGGTTATCATAAGGTAAGTTTATAATAGGTATTTCATAATTTTTAAATCTTTTATTCCAATAATTTTTTATAGGCTGAATATTATCACTATTTAAATATTTATCTTCCCATACAGAGTAGTCCTTGTAATCAATTTCTGAAGTTTCGATTTTCTTTCCATTATATAAATCACAAAATTCAGAAACTAGAAGACTTAAAGAAGAACCATCAATTATTATGTGATGTGTATCTATTAGTATTAATGAAGAGTTATTTATATAGTGTAGTTCAACTCTAAGTAATGGAGCGAAGTCTAAATCAAAAGCTTTTGGAAAGTTATCTATAATATTTTGTATATCTTTATCTAAAGTGATTCCATGATCGTAAAGTTTAACATTAATTTTACATTTATCTAAAACAAATTGTTTAATTTCTCCATTATATGTTGAAAAATAGGTTCTGAAAACACTATGTTTTTCTATTATTTTATTAAATGTAGATTCAACTTTTTTTACACTTAAAAGCTTGTCTATAATAATTCCACCACTTACATTGTATAAAAGAGAAGATGAACCAGCCATTTTTGAAGCATAATATGTTCTTTTTTGTGCTGAAGATAAAACATAATTGTTCTCAGTAGGAGCTTTAGAAATTGCGTAAATATCTGTATCTGAAACAGTTTGTTTATCTATCAGATTTGCTAATTTATGAATAGTATTATTTTTATATAAATCTGAAACTGTCAAATTTATTTTTAATTCATAATAAATATTTAAAGATAACCTAATAGCAAGTAAAGAATCTAAACCTAGTTCAAAAAAGTCATCATAAATAGAGATTTTATCTATATTTAATAAATTACATAAAACATTATGTAATTTTATTTCTGTTAAAGTAGATGGTTTTACATATTTAGCAGGTTCAATGTCTATATAAGGTAAATTCTTTCTATCTATTTTTCCGTTAGCTGATATAGGTAATTTATCTAATACTATTATGTGATTAGGTATCATATAATAAGGTAAAACCTCAGATAATTTGTTTTTTATAAAATCAGGTGTAATAACAGGGCTAGATGTTGAGATATAACTACAAATAGCAGGTACATTATGGACTCCTTTAAATATAGTAACAGAGTTAGTTACATTTTCTATATCCTTAATACAATTGTTTATTTCGTTTAATTCAATTCTATGTCCACGATGCTTTATTTGAGAGTCATTTCTACCGACGAATAATAGAAATCCTGCTTTATCCCAATAACCGATATCGCCAGTTTTGTAAATCAAATCCCTAGATAAAGAAGGAATTGTGATAAAGGACGATTTTGTCTTTTCGGAATTATTCAAATAACCATTAGAAACATTTTTTCCAGCTATACAAATTTCTCCAGAAAATCCCACAGGTTGCAAATTATCTAAAAAATTTAATATAAAAATATTATTATTTTTTAAAGGATATCCAATGGGAACAATGTTCGTTTCTTTTTTATCATACTTATATTTGTAAAAAGTAGAACAAATAGTAGCTTCAGTTGGACCATATCCATTAATAATTTCTATGTTAGGGTTTAAGTCTATAAAATGGTTCAAAGTGCCATTTTTTATAGCTTCTACTCCTACTAACATTTTATTTACATCAAATTTTTTATTTGAAGTTTTAATAAAAGTATATACATCGTCTAACAAATTTGGTGGAATATATAAAAATGTGATGTTTTCTTTTTCTAAAATATTTACTAAAACATTAACATCGGTTAAAGTGTTTCTCGGATATAAAACAAGTGTAGCACCAAAACATAGAGGAGTATAAATTTCAGCAACACTAACATCAAAAGAGATATTTGTTAAAGATAAACAATTATCTTTTGATGAAAATTTATTTTTAAAACAGTCATTAAATACATATATAAAATTTATTAAATTTTTATGTGTCAACATAACTCCTTTTGGTTTTCCAGTAGAACCAGAAGTATATATAACATAACATAAATTGTCAGAAGAAATATTAATATTTAAATTAGTATTATCAAAACAGTTTAAATTAATTTTACTTGGATCGATAATATTTATACTATCAACTTCAATATTTTTGTTATCAGATATTAAAAACTTAGAGTTACTATCATTTAATATATAAGAAACCCTTTCTATTGGATAATCTAGGTGCATAGGTAAATAAGCACCACCGATTTTTTGTATAGCTAAAATAGATATAATAAATAAGTCTGTTTTATTCATGTAGACACCAATAATATCTTTAGATTTAGCTCCGATAGATAACAGATATCTTGCAAATTTATTTACAACACTATTTAATTCTTTATATGTATAAACTTTATCTTTATAAATTAAAGCATGTTCATTTGGATGTTTATAAACCATATCTTCAAAAATCTTAACTATATTAGAGTCAAGAGGACAATCTAAAGTATGATTGTTAAAGTCATTTAAAATAAGAGATTTTTCCTCATCAGTAATATATTCTATATCTTTTATAAGAATAGATTTATTATCTAATACTTGAGAAATGATATTTAAAATGCGTAAATGCCAAGAGTTAATTTCTTCTTCAGAATACTTATCAATTAAATAATCATAATCTATTCTTAAAGTACCTGTATCATTAATATCATATAAACTAATAGTAAGTTCATCAATACCTGTACCTGTGAAAAACCAGTTTGTTTCATAATCATTAACATCTTTTGATGCTTTTGTGATTTGATAAGAAACAGAAATATTATAGAGATTAGAAATAGCATCATCTTGTTTTCTAACATTTTCAATTATATTTGTATAAGAATATTTTTGGTGTCTAAGAATAGACATAATATCAACATTGCTTTTAATTGCAAAATCTAAGAATGATATGTCTGGTAATATATGAGTACGAAAAGGCACAGTAGAAATAAATACGCCTGTAGAATTTTTTTCTTTATAATTTGTTCTATTCAAAATTGGCGTACCTATAGCAAAATCATCAGAGTTAGCTGAATTAGCAATAAAAAGAGAAATTACAGACATAAAGAAAGAATATACTGATAATTTATTATTTTTACAATATTCATTAATTTTAGACATTAAATTAGAATCCACATAATAAGTTTCTCTAGAAGCTTTTCGAGAAATACTTATAGCATTGTTTTTCCTATTTATAGAAGGAATAGAAACAACATTAGAAAAATCAGATAAATAATTTTCCCAAAATTCTTGATCCTTCAAATACTTTTTACTACTTTCATAATTTTCCTCAGAATTTATAAAATCAATATAAGAAAATGTAGGAGATACATATTCTTCTTTTTTTATTAATGAATGATATGTATTAACAATTTCTTTTATTGTAATTCCAAGAGACCAAGAGTCAGAAATAATATGATGGATATTTAAAATAACAGCTACATATCCATTTGGGAACAAAGCTAATTTAAATTTATAAAGAGGAGAATTTAATAAAGTAAATTTTTCTTTTACCATAGAATTCTCTAAATTTCTAAAATCCTTCATAGAAGAAACTTTCACAATATCCATATCAAAAGGTTGATAATCTACTAGATATTGCATAGGAGTACTGTTTTCTAAGGTTAATTGAATTCTAAAACTATCATTATTGCAAACTACCATATTTACAGCTTTTTTTAATAAATCAATATTTATATTTTCTTTAATAAGCCCAGAGGCACAAATATTACATATATTAGTGTTAGAATAGTAAAATTCCATGTTCCAAATATTCTTTTGTGGATTAGTTAATTTAAACATCTTTTTTTCCATTTTTTACTCCTTGCGTCATAAGTATAGTAAATATATTAATATATTATAATTATACATAAAAAAATAAAAAAAACAATATTTAAACTCGACATTTTTTGTAAAAATAAATAAAATTTTTCCAAATAATTTTTATACTTTTTTATATTAAAACTGATTAGATTTAAAATTATGGAAACAAATAGAGAATATCAACAAATGCAAACAAATTATTATAAGAATTCTTGCTAATGTTCTTTTCGAGTTAAGACTTTTTAGTTTATACTAATAAGTCTTTTTTTGATTAAAAACAAAAAATAAGGAAATAATATTATTGAGGTGAAATATTTGGTAAAAAGAGCAAGAAAGAAAAAAATTAGAAAGGTAATATTTATTTTTTTGTTTTTAATAGTTATTTTGATATTTGGATTTTATTTATATATTACATATCAAAATATAGAAATAAATGAAGGAAGCTATATAGTAGAAAGACAAGAATCCACAATTATAGAACAAACTGTGGAAAGTGCAGAAGAAGAAAGTAAAACAGTAGCAGATATGATAGAGGAAACAACGGAAAAAGTAGTGGGAATATCAAAATTAAAAAATACTGGAAGTAGTATTTTCTCAAGTAACGAAGAAGATGAATTGGGGTTAGGAACAGGATTCATAGTAACATCAGATGGTTATATTGTAAGCAATTCGCATGTAACAGGAGAAAAATATAGTAAATGTTATGTAACTTTAGAAGATGGAACAAATTATGAAGGAACTGTTACATGGAGTGATTCAGATTTGGATTTATCAATTGTAAAGATAAATGCAAAGAACTTACCATATGTAAGTATAGGAGATTCTAGTTCAATTAGAGTGGGAGAAAGTGTGTATGCAATAGGAAATCCAATAGGATTTGAATTTAGAAGAACTGTAACATCAGGAATTATAAGTGCTAAAAATAGAACAATTAGAATTGACGAAGAAGATACATCTTCATACATGACAGATTTGATACAAACAGACGCAACAATAAATCCAGGAAATAGTGGAGGACCTTTGATATACCCAAACGGAGAAGTAATAGGTATAAATACAGTAAAAATATCATCTGCAGAAGGTATAGGTTTTGCGATTCCAATTAATATTATAAAACCAATAATAGAAAGCTTTAAAGAAACAGGAACATTTGAAGAAGCAACAATAGGAATTTATGCTTATGATAAAGAAGTAATACCATATTTAGATTCTAGTTATAAATCAATTGATTTTGACACAGGAATATATGTAGTGCAAATAACAGTAAATGGACCTGCATATAATACAGAATTAAAGGAAGGAGATATTATTACAAGTATAGACGGTAAAGAATTAAACACGATGAATGATTTGCGAGAATATATTTATACCAAAAGCCCAAATGATGAAGTAACACTTCAAATAACAAGAGGGAAAATAACAAAAGAAATAAAATTGGTACTTGGTAAAAAGTGATTTCGCATTTGAGACACATCTATTTAAGGTATATCTTATTTCAAAAGTTGTAGTAGTTTTTTGTTTTCGCTTGTAAAACTATAAAAAATTTAAGATTAGGCAATTAAGGCTAAAACTTATTTCAATTTCATTTAAAGATGTGTCCTAATGCGAAGTTATTCTATATTTTCATCCATATAATCAAATTTTCTGGAATAATCATTAGTTTCTTGATTAGACATGTAAACTTCAGAACGATTTTGTTTTAAAAACTCTACAATTTCATAAACGTCAATCCATATTTCGTTAGGGCTATCCACTTGAGATTCATCAAAAATAAGTTGCATACCAAAGTGAAGATGAGGAACATTTATATTATTTACATTTTCTTCTATACTATATCCTGTCATACCAAGATAACCAATTACATCTCCTGCTTTTATAGTATCTCCTTCTTGGAGATTTTCCACATATGGATGATCTTTTCTTAAATGAGCATAATAGTAATACCTTTTTCCATCAAAACTTCTAATTCCAATTCTCCAACCACCATATTGATTCCATCCCAAGTGTTCTATAATACCAGACTCTACTGCAATAATAGGAGTTCCAATACTTCCCATTAGGTCGTTACCCAGATGTGTTCTTTGGAAACCATAAGACCTACTTTTTCCAAAATCGTCGTAATGTGAAAAAGAATAGTTTTTTGCAATAGGAAGAAATACTTTTATACCATATTCTTGAGTAAATGTAGTTTTTCCATCTTCATCTGGTGTTTCTATAGAGTAATTACCAATGAAGCCAGAAAGAACAGCCGAATAAGCCTCATAATAATAATTATAATATTCTAAATCTTTGGTAAGTTTTTCTATTGTTTCACCATTTTGTAATTTTTCTACTAGATTATCTAAGTCAGATTGTTTGAAATTATCAAAATCACCACCATATTTACAAGCAAGGTAACTTAAAAGTTCTATCCAATTATATTGAATTTCCGAATTATTATTATGTGAATCAATATCTAATTTTGATGTTAAATTCATGGCCTCAGAAGTGACATTAAAATCAACCCATTTTATATAATCATCTTCTTTTTCTTCATTTTCATCATTTGCAAAAGATATAAAAAGAAGGATTGAGAAGAATAGTATAAGTAATATAAAAAAACAAATTATAATTTTCTTATTTATTTTAAAAGATTTTATAAGCAAAAAATTCACCCCATACAATTATATGGATAAATACGTACTATTATGATAAAATATTAATTGTAAAAAATATAAAAGAAGCGGAAATTAAGAAAAGGAGAATTTTTATGAACAAATTTATGAAAATTGCAAATGAAAATGCTAAAAATGGGATTGAAAGAAAAGAAGGCGGACCGTTTGGAGCGATAATTGTTGATAAAGAAGGAAATATTATTTCAAATGGAAATAATAAAGTATTAAAAAATAATGATCCAACAGCTCATGCTGAAATTGTTGCGATAAGAGAAGCATGTAAAAAATTAAATACTTATGATTTATCAGAATATATTTTATATACTTCTTGTGAGCCATGTCCAATGTGTTTATCAGCTGCTATTTGGGCAAATATAAAAACTATATATTATGGTTGTACAAAAGAAGATGCAAATAATATAGGTTTTAGAGATGATATTATTTATGAGTATTTAAAAGGTGGTAATAATCTAATAAAATTAGAAAATATTGATAGGGAAGAATGTTTAAAAATATTTGAAGAATATAATAGAGAAAATGGGATGATTTATTAAGCAAAAAATAAAAACAAAGAAAGAAACATTCTTTCCTTGTTTTATTTGTTTTGTGGAATAGTTCTTATATGAACATCTCTTAATAAGTCCATTTTAATGTTACTTGGAGCTCCCATCATTAAATCTTGTGACCTACTATTTAATGGGAATGCAATTACGTCTCTTATTGACTCAGTTTCTGCTAAAAGCATTATCATTCTGTCGATTCCATGTGCAATTCCTGCGTGTGGAGGAGCACCATATTGGAATGCCGTATATAAAGCTCCAAATTTAGTTTTTACTTCTTTTTCTGTATATCCTGCCATTGAGAAAGCTTTAAGCATTATCTCAATATCATGATTTCTAACAGCACCAGAAGCAATTTCAACTCCGTTACATACCATATCATATTGGTAAGCAAGTATATCTAGTGGATTTTCCTTTTCTAAAGATTCTAGTCCACCTTGTGGCATTGAAAATGGATTATGACTAAATGAAATTTTTCCATCATTATCTTCAAACATTGGAAAATCAACTATCCAGCAAAATTCAAAACGATTATTGTCAATTAGGTCTAATCTTTTTCCTAATTCGTCTCTTACTTGTCCTGCTAATTTTTCAACAACACCAGGAACTTCAGCAACAAAGAAAATACAATCTCCTGGCTTTGAGTTTGTTCTTTTTTGCATTTCAATTCTTGCTTCATCTGTAATAAATTTAGCAATAGGACCTTGAAAAGTTCCATCATCTAAAATTCTTAGCCAAGCTAGTCCTTTAGCTTTTAAATCTTTAATTGCGAAGTTTGTCATATCCTCAAAAAAGCTTCTAGGTTTGTCTCCAACATCGTGTGTAGCAATTATACGAACTATCATATTTTTAAATGCCTTTAAATCTAAGTGTTCAAAAATATCAGTAACATCTACTATTTCTAATGGGTTTCTTAAATCTGGTTTATCTGTTCCATATTTTAACATAACATCTTTATATTTTAATCTTGGGAATGGACAAGTGTTTATTTCTTTATCAGAAAATTCTTTAAATAAATTGTAAATTACAGGTTCTATGGCTGTTAATACATTTTCTTGAGTTGCAAAGCTCATTTCCATGTCTAATTGGTAGAATTCTCCTGGAGTTCTATCTGCTCTTGAGTCTTCATCTCTAAAACAAGGTGCTATTTGGAAGTATTTATCAATTCCTGAAACCATTAGTAATTGTTTAAATTGTTGAGGTGCTTGTGGTAAAGCGTAAAATTTTTCAGGATGAAGTCTGCTTGGTACTAAATAATCTCTTGCACCTTCTGGTGATGAACTAGTTAAGATAGGTGTTTGTACCTCCAGAAAATCTCTTTCTACCATTTGATTTCTTAGAAATTGTAATATTTTAGCACGTAATATTAAATTATTTTTTAATTTTTCATTTCTTAAGTCTAAATATCTGTATTGTAATCTTAAATCTTCTCTTATATCTTGATTACTATTAATTTCAAAAGGTAAGTTTAAAGTTCTCTTACCTAATATTTCAATTTTTTCAATTTTGATTTCTACTAGACCTGTTACTAATTTAGGATTAATAGTTTCTTCATCACGTTTTTTTACAGTTCCATATACTGCTACTGCTGACTCGATTGGAATGTGTGATGCAAAGTCAACATCTTCATCTTTTCCAGATGTTACGACTTGAGTTATTCCATACATATCTCTTATATCTAAGAAAACTAATCCTCCTAAATCTCTTATTGTTTCTACCCATCCTGATATTTTTACTTTTTCTCCTACATTTTCTAAACGAAGTGCATTACATTTAAGTGTTTTGTACTCTGACATTTAAAATCCTCCTTTTTATTAATTATGTAAGCAAGGATACAAAAAGTCCCTGCTAATTTGCAGGGACGAAATATCTTTTTCCGCGGTGCCACCCAGCTTGAAAATCATAATTAATTTTCCACTTTATTTTATATGCTCCAATATGTTTCACATTTTAGGTTGACCTTCAAAGGTTTACAGCCTATGACCTTTGTTCTCTATAAGTTACTTCTAAAAGCTTTGTATTGTACAATCGCATTTCTTATATTTTATGAAATTTTTATCTGTAATATTCATTAAACATAAAAAACTATAGCTAATGGTGCGCCTGGAGGGACTCGAACCCCCGGTCTCGAACTTCGTAGGCTCGCATTTTATCCAGCTAAACTACAGACGCATATATTACAGATACCTAAATATTATATAGTAAAATGGCAATTTTTTCAATAATTTTAGTAAAATTTTTTCAAAAAAATCTTGCAAACAAAATAAAAATGTGTTATTATATATAAGCGGTAGATAAGTACCAATATTTCGAGGTGTGGCGCAGTTGGTAGCGCGCGTGGTTTGGGACCATGAGGCCGCAGGTTCGAACCCTGTCACCTCGACCAAAAGGACATAAATAACCTATATTTTAGGTTATTTTTTTATATCTCAAAATCTCCAAAATAGCTAAAAATCAACTTTTTTATTTTTACAAATATTTTAAGATATTTTAAAATATTGTAAAACTGTAATAAAAAAGTAATATTTTTTTAAAACATTTTTTCGCAAAATTAAAACTGTAATATTTTTATTACAGTTTTTTAAAAAAACATCTAAATTAAGCCAATTTGAGCCACTCCTCTATTTTTACTAAAACATCATATAATAATTTTTTTTGATTTTTAGTAAAATGTGAATTGTCAACTATTCCCTTAATTTGACTTAATTCTTTTTCTACCAATCTTTTTTCATCTAACTCCTCAATTTCATTTAATTGATTATTTATATTTTCTATATTATCAATATACTTATTTTCAACTCTTTTCAATACATCAGTATAAGTATCTAACGTAGTCTGTATATTTTTGTGACCTAATAAATGTTGAACAACTTTTGGTGGAACTCCAGCTTCAAAAAGTCTTGTTGCAAAGGTATGACGAAGCATATGCATAGTACATTCTGGAGCAATATTATACTTTTTAAAATATCTTTTCAAAGCTGAATATGGAGATTTAGGAGAAATAAAATCTCCTTTATTATTACTTTTTGAAATAAGTAAATCTGAATTAGGTTGTGAATTTTGAAGTAAATTTTGAATAGATACATATACCTTATTAGTAATTGGAACAAATCTTATACTTTGCATATTTTTAGGAGTATTACCAATTTTCTCTTTTCCATTTTTATCCTTTGTTATTGTTGGCTCTATTTTTATTTCTCTTTTTTCTAAGTTAATATTTTCTTTTTTTATTGCCATAATTTCTCCAATACGACAACCTGTATACATTGATAACAACCATATATCTTGATATTTATGTGGATTATTTTTTAGAGTTGCTATAAATTTCTTTTGTTCTTCAAATTCCAATGCTACAACTTTTTCATTTTTTTCTTCCGATTTAGGTTTAAATATTGATGTACTATTTCTTAATAAGTTATATGAGACTATACTATTTTCAACGGCATAATCAAATCCATAGTTTAATTGAGAATATACTTTTTTTATTGTAGAAGTGGAATATTTTTTTAAATTTACTAAAAAATCTTGTATATCATTTTTGGTTATTTCATCTATATTTTTTTGAGAAATTTCATGTTTTTTCATTAAATTCAGGGTACAACCATTTGTATAATATGTATTTTCTCCTATTTTTCCATTCTCTAGTTTATTGTTAATTACTTTTTGGATTGCATTTTCTAATGTTATGCTTTTAGTAGATTTTCCTCCAGAAGATTTAAACAATTCTCTTTTATTAATAGCTTCCTGTTTTGTTTTTCCATAAAACGCCTTTCTTTTTTTATTTATGGTAATAATACAAACCCAATATTTTTTCTTCTCATCATATCTGATTGAACCTTCTCCATTCGCTCTTCTTTCCATTAGTATTACTTCCCTTCTTCACAATTTTCTTGTTTTAATTTTTTAACTAAATCATTGAAGAATTTTCTTGTAATATCTAGATATGACTGAAATTCTATATTATCCTCTAAATTATTGGTTTGCTCAAAACAATGCAATAAATATAAACTATTTCTTTTTATTTTATTAATTTCTAACTTTAATTTATTCTTAATATTTTCGTCCATCGGCTTATACTCCTTATACCCAACATTTCTGTATTTTTTTAGCTCATCTAAAATTTTATTGAAACTTCTTTCAATTTCATTTTTATAATGTATAAATTCTTGGTCTTTGTCAATTTTATAAGCTAAAGAAAATCTTTCAATGTTATAAATTGTAGTATCTTTTATGTTTTTAATTTTTCTTCTTAAAAAAGCTTTTTCATCTTTGTTCATTGTATTTTTCTCCTTTAACTTGTGAGAATGGATTCTAATGCGTTTTTATATAACAATCTAATAAGTTACTCATCTTCATTCTCTTCGCTTGTATCTTCGATTTCTTCTATATCTATCTTAT
>CAZQTH010000023.1:0-22134 GCA_964596175.1 uncultured Clostridium sp.
CTCCTACTGTTGCTACGTTTTTAACACTTCCTGATTCAATATCAGATTCTGTTACTGTATGTGTAAATGTTACAGATTTGCTTTCTCCAGGTAGCAATTTCTCTATTGTTTGTGTCTTTTCGTCTGAATTCTCATCATTTACTACTACATTTGTTTCTTCTTTACTACCTATATTAGTTATAGTTACTTTATAAGTAATCACTTCATTTAGAGCATATTTTCCGTCATTATTTTCATCTGTTCCTTCTACTGTTTTTTCAACTACTAAACCTTCTGTCTCTACTTTATCAGGTGTCTCTTGCTCTTCATTATCTCCAAATGTAGCAACATTTTCAATTGCTCCATCTATTTTTAAAACTTTAACTGTAAAAGTTATCTCTTCTGTCTCACCTGGTTGTATCGTCACTGTTTTTCCTTCAATTAACTCTTTTGCAGTTTCATCTATTTCTAATATTCCTTCATCACTCAATTGTAATAATTTAGTATCTTTAACTACAGTTGTTCCTTCTACTTCACCTGTATTAGTTACAGAAATTGTATAAGTAATAGTATCTCCAACTTTAGCTGTATCAACTGCTGTTCCTTCTCTTGTGATTACACTTGTTTTCTCTGTTTCAATAATTGATGTTTTTGTTTCTTCACCTTCATTACTTTCTTCACCATTGGCTATAGCAATATTTGATATTGTTCCTGTTGCATCCTCATTTACAGTAACTTTGAAAGATACTGTTACTGTTTCTCCTGCTTTTATATCCATATTCCACACTAAACCTACAACTTCATCTTCATCTTTTACTTCTCTAGCATCATTATCTGATGATACATATGTAGTATTTTCTGGAATACTATCTTTTACTTCAATTCCTTCTAAATCTTTTTCTGAATTGTTTGTAACTTTTATTGTATATGTAATTTCTTCTCCTTGTTGTACCAAATTAATTCCTGTATTTGTTGTTGCAGTTTTTTCAACTGTTATATCATCTTTTTGTGCATTTATTTTTGCAGATGCAAAAACCGCAGTAACCTCCATTGGATACCATCCAACGTTATAACTTTCTGATACTTTTGTTTCTGGAACTTCTACTGTCTCTGTTCTTGTTATAGTTGACTCTTGAATTTCTTCAGTTGTTGTCGTTGTTCCTGTATCTGTTGTTGTACTAGTTGTTCCTGTAGACGTTGTTGTACTTGTACTTTGTGTTGTTTCTTCTGTCTCACTATCTACTGATACCTCTGTTTCTTCTTCTGATTGTGCTACTGTTTCCTCAGTTGTTGTTTCTTCTTGAGATAGTTCCTCTTGGGTAGTTTGTGTTTGACTTTCTGAATCTCCACTTTGAGTTGAAACTTGTTCTTGACTTATTTCAGCAGCCTCAGTTGTTCCCCTATCTTTTAAAAACACCACTGTACCAGTAGCAGCAATAATTAGAAGTACTACTATTATAGCAATTGTTATAATTGTTGCTTTTTTACTAGGCTTTTTAAACTGTGCCATTAAAACTCTCCTCCTTTTAAATAATTTCTTTGGCTTTCAAAATTAATCTCTCTTTATTACCATTTGTACAAGTAATTAGAGTTACTTCTCTTATCGTTTCATCTTCTGTCTCTAATATAGTAACATCATTCGGATCAGTCGTAAAAATTTCATATATTTGATATTCAATTGTTTGATCTGTTAAATCAGTTAACTCCACTATATCTCCTATTACCAAATTTTTAGTTTTTCCAAACATTGTTCCATTATAATTATTATGTCCTGCAAGTGATACATTTCCATAGCTATTAACATCTCCACCCCAGTATTTAATAATAGCAAGCTTCATTGGTTCTTTTGCTTCTTCTGGGTTTGAAACATCCATCTCTAAAATTGGATACTCTAAATCAATTGCTGGAATTCTTATTATACCTATTACTTTATAACCATTAAGAGTTAATTCCTCTTTTTCTTCACTATCTGCATTTGAAAATACTTCTACTACCTCTTGATTTTTTTTCTCATTCTCATAGCTTTGAATATTTTTAATAAGAATTAAACCTATTACTATTATTATTAAAATAATAAGAATACAAAAGATTATCTTATATATTTTTGCTTTCATTATTTATCTGCCTTTTTATCTAACTTTTTCATTCTGACAAAAACTACTATTGCAATTATTACTAAAGCAGCTAATAGAACAAATAATAAAATACTATCTCCTGTTATAGGTAATTTAGAAGTCTCTTGAGTTTCTACTTGCGTTGTAGTTGCTGGTATAATCTCTTCTGCAACTTCTACATAAGTTGTCATGAATTTAGTATCATACGTTATAGTTCCATCTTCTGAAACCTTCTTTAGCATTACAACATATTCATCATCTTGTTCATAATCTTCTGGTTGTAGTATTTGCATATTTTCTACTAATTGCCAACTGTTTTCATTTTCAGCATTTTCTATAAGTGAAATATATTGATTATAGAATATATTTGCAAATTCAATTTTAGAATACATAGTTTTGCTTTCATAATTACTATTTAGTTCATCTGCTAAACTTTTTAGTTCACTATATCCATTATTATCTGGTAATTCAACAATAACATAATAATATGAAGCATTTTGGTCATCTGTAATTTTTAACCCTCCTACTGTATATGTATATGTTACGTCTTCAATTACCTCTTGTCTTGAACTAAGATTTTCAACAGCTTCAGTTGATATCCTGTTAGTTATGCTTTCAACTAAACGCATCTCTTCTAATGTAAAAATATTGCTTGTGTCTAACTTTACAGTTGTTACTGTATTATCTTCTTTTCTTATGTATAAATAATTGTTTTCTGCTAAATCTTCTGTTGCAATTAGAGCCACTTGATTACCTTCTTCATCTTGAACTGAATTTATATAGTTTAAATCCATTTCTGTTGCACTATCAGTACTTGATAAAGCATAATCAAAAGACGTTTCTTCTAAGCCATCTACATAAATTACAATATTTCCATCAGTTGTTTCAATTAATTGAATTCCTTCATTTGTTGCCAATACACTTTTAAAAGGTAATATCATAGTAATTAGCAAAATTGTAATTATTACTATGGCTAGCTTTGATTTAAAGCTTTTCATCACATTCCCTCCTTATATTACTTAGAACTAAATTTTAGTTCTATTATTAAGTATTTTTGTATAACTACATTTAAATTAAAATGTAATTATCTTTATATATTATCAGTTCAATACTGAACTAAATAATAATCATAATTTTGAAAAACAAAAAATAGCAATAATAGCCTGTTTTTTTACAGACTTTTATTGCTACTTTTATTTATATATATTTTTTTCACTAAAATACCTATGTGTGTGTGTGTGTGTGTACAGCCCCAAGGTTTACGTCCATTTTTCTTTTCATGTTTCTTCCCCATCTCATTTTTTATTTAAATAATCATTCAATCTTAAGTTTCCCTAGTACTTATAAATGATTTCGAACTTTATTATATTACAATTTTACAATTTTGTAAAGCTTTTTTTACTTTTTTGTAAAAATTATGTAGAATTACTCAAAAAAAACGCTTTATTGTTTATTTCCGTAAAGAAAAAGCTAATTATACTTTTACATATTTAAATTTTATTTTACATACTCAATTTTTTAGTTTTGTTAATACATAATTTTAAATTTATCATTTAGATTTATACTTAAATATATTTACAAACTTTTTTAACTAACTTTATATACTAATTATTTAAATATTTTTTATTAAAATATATTTTGTTTATTATTATACATAAAAAAAGAAGCTATCTCTAGCTTCCTTTTATATGATATCATATATTTATATATCTTTTAATAATCTTATTTTTTGTTTACTACGTCTTTTAATGCTTTACCAGCTTTGAATACTGGAGCTTTTGATGCAGGTATTTTGATTTCTTCTTTAGTTTGTGGGTTTCTACCTTTTCTAGCTGCTCTTTTTCTAACTTCAAAAGAACCAAATCCAACTAGTTGAACTTTTTCTCCTTTTTTTAGTGAGTCTGTTACAACTTCTACAAAAGCATTAACTGATGCTTCAGCTGCTTTTTTTGTTTCACCTGTTTTTGCAGCCATTGCTGCGATTAATTCAGCTTTGTTCATTTAAATTACCTCCTATATAAGTATAATGTTTATGTACTTCATTGCCTGAACCAAGCAATAAATGTACTACTAATTAAGATTATTCGCCAAAAATACTTAAAATCCTTCTTTTTTTCACATTTTTTTATAAAATTTTAGAAATCAATATATTTTTAGCTTTGTAAGTATATTGCAAATCTTATCTCCAGCTGGCATCATCTGTACTTCTTCCTTTGTAAATATCTTTAAAGCAACAACTGCCAATGCATAGATTATTACTGCAAATACTATTGATAATATTGTAGCCAATTTTGCTGCTATTATTCCTGAAAGCACATAATAAATGAAATATGAGCAAATTGCCATAATAACAGTTGCCATAATTGGTTTTATCACAAATTTACTTGCTGGTAGTTTTAACTTAAATGCTCTTTTTAAGCAAACTATAGAAATTGAAAATGCAACTACATGACAAGCAACAGAAGCCCAAGCTGCTCCATTTACTCCTATAGATGGTATTGGTACTAAAATCAAGTTTAAAATCAGCTTTACTATTACTCCTATTCCAAGAGAAATAGCCGGTATCTTTAAAAGTCCATATCCCTGCAGAGCTCCATTTATTGTTTGATCGAGTATTGTAAATAATATTGTAAGTGAACTTATTTGAAGTATTACTGTTCCATCACTTGCATTTGGGTATAATAATTCTAGTATAGGTCCTGCAAATATAAACATTCCAACAGTGCAAGGAAGTCCAATAAGCATTGAAACAAGAAATGAAAATGTAGTTTTTCTTTTAATTTCTTTTTTATCATTTCTAGCTTTTGCAGCTGAAATTGCAGGTACTAATGCTGTTGCAAAGGCTACATTTATAGATAACGGAAGGCTTGTTAATGTATCTACTTTTCCACCTAATATTCCATATTGGCTAACAGCTACATCGTCTGGTAAAAACGATTTTAAACTTCTTACAACCGTAAAAGAATCTATATTCTTATTTATTGATGAAAGAATGGCTGTAAGTGCAATAGGAAATGATACAATTAAAATCTTTTTTACAATACTTCTTATTCTCTCGTATTTATAATTTACTGTAGTTTTTATTTCTTGAGCTATTTCTTTTCTTCTTAATTTATAATACAAATATAAATATCCAAAACCAGACATTGTTGCTAAAGTAGTAGCAAGTGTTGCTCCTGCTGCCATCCATTCTGTTGACACATTTGATATAATAGCTACAATTTCTACTAATATAATAGTTAGCGATGTTTTAAATATTTGTTCCAAAGTTTGTGATCTCGCTGTTGCTTTTATATGTTGTCTACCATTAAAATATCCTCTCATTACTGAAGATATTGCAACAAAGAATATTGCAGGTGACAATGCAACTAAAGTCATTTCTGCTTCTGATATTTGTAACCACTCTACTGCAATTAGATGTGCACCAAAGAATAGCATTAGAGTTCCTACTAAGCCAATAACAGCAAAAGTTGCAAACGCTATTTTAAATACTCTGTGTGCTCCTTTATGGTCTCCTACTGCTACTCTTTCTGAAACTAATTTAGATATAGCATTTGGAACACCAGTCGATGAAATTGTTAGAAGCAATGCATATATTTGGTAACTTGCTGATACAATTCCATTACCCTTATCTCCAAAACCTTCTCTGTTTGTTAAATATAGATTATATACTAAACCTAATAATTTTATCAAAACTTGTGAAAATATTAAGGTTATAACACTTTGCATGAAAGTTTCTTTTTTAGATGTTTTTTCCTTTGTTTTTATACGTTTTGGCATCAAATCACTCCAATTCTTATATTGTTCCTTATTACATATTTTACTTAATTATTATAGATTTAATTACTGAAATATTCAATACTTTTTTATAAATTTAGAGGACAGGTATTTATTTTTATCTCTACTTACCTATCCCCTTGCTTTTAAATTTTTTCTAATTTTAGATTTTCTTAAATATTTTTATCAATGTTTGGAAGTATTTGTTTCTTTCTTGAAACTACACCCTCTAGAAAGACTCTATTATCTTCTAATTTTTTATCAAATGCTTTTTCTACTGAATCTACTTTATTTCCTAAAGCTATTATTTCTGAATTACTATTTAAAATATCAGTAATAGCAAGTACAAATAATTCTAATCCTTTATTTTCTATTTGTTCATTTATTGCTCTTTCTAATTCTTCTTGTCTTTTTAGTACATCGTCTATACTTACTGTATTTACTTGTGCTATTACAAATTTTATTCCGTTTTTATCTAAACTTTTTGCATCTAAAGATATTAATTCTTCTGCTGTAAAATCATTTAAATCTGTTCCTGCTTTTAACATTTCTAATCCATATTCTTTAATATCTATTTCAGCAATTTTTTCTAATTCTTCTAAAGCTTTTATATCATATTCAGTTGTAGTTGGTGATTTTAATAATAATGTATCTGATATTATGCTACTAGCCATAAGTATTGCTTCTTCTTTGCTTATTTTTATTTCATTTGATTTATATTCTTCAAAAATAATAGTTGATGTGCAACCAAATGGTCTTGCTGTATAATATAAAGGTTCAGCTGTTTCAAAGTTAGCTATTCTATGATGGTCTACAACTTCTAATATTTTTGCTTTTTCAATACCTTCTACACTTTGGTTAAATTCATTATGATCTATTAGAATTACTTGTTGTCCTTCATCTACACTTTCTACTAATTCAGGCTCTTCTAATTTTAAGTAATCTAATACATATTTTGTCTCTTTATTAACTTTACCAAGTCTTACTGCTTTACAGTATTCTTTTCCTAATTTTTTATTTAAACTTTCTTTTACAAGACTTGAACATATTGTATCTGTATCTGGATTTTTGTGTCCGAATATTAAAATTTCTTTTTCCATATCTCTTCTCCCTTTCCATAGCTTTATATTTACTCCACATATTATATTAGGAAAATCTTCATTTGTCAATGTTTTTTTAGGCTGTTAAACAAGCAAATCGACTTCATTCCAAGCATGCTATAAAGCTCTCAAGAAAAAAACCTAAAACGATGACAATTAACATCTTTTTAAGTCTTTTCTCTTATTATTTTATTAAATTATCTAACTCTTCTTTGTTAAATTGATATTTCTTATTACAAAAATGGCATACAAGTTCTGCTTTTCCATCTTCTTCTATTATCTTCTCTATCTCATTTTTTCCTATACTTATCAGTGCATTTGTCATCTTTTCTTTAGAACAATCACATTTATATACTGGTACTTTATAATCTTCTATAACTTTTACATTTTTATCACCAGTTACTTTTTTTGCAATATCAATTAAGCTTAATTTTTCATCTAACATTTTAGAAATTGCACCTGCTTCAAATATTCCCTTTTCTACATTTGAAATATCTTCGTCTGTTGCATCTGGCATCGGAGTAATTAAATATCCTCCCGCTTCTCTAACACCATTTTTATCAACTAAGACTCCTAAACTAACCGCTGCTTGTCTTTGTTCTGAGTTTACAAAATAATTAGTAAAATCATCTGCAATCTCTCCTGATGTTAAGTTAGAAACACCAATATATGGCTCCTTTAGTCCTATATCTTTTATTACATGAATATAGCCATCACTTCCTACTGCTCCACCTACATCTAATTTACCAAATTCATTTAATGGTATATCTACATAAGGATTTTGCACATATCCTTTTACTTCTGGCACATTATTAGCAACAGTAAGCATAGTTCCTATTAATCCATTTCCTTTTATTTGCACTGTTATTTTATTTTCTTTATTTTTCATTTCTATTGCCATAAGTGAAGTTATTGTAAGAAGTCTACCAAGTGCTGCAGTAACTACTGGGCTTAAGTCATGCACTTTTCTTGCTTCTTCTACCATTTCGGTTGTTCTTATACATGTTATAGATATTCTTCCTTCATATGCTAAAAAACTTGTTATCTTATCTTTCATTATTTCCTTTAATTTCTCCTTTATTATCCACTATATCGACTTTATATTTTGCAATTTCTCTAAAATAATTTTCCATATCTTTTATACTATTATCCCAATTAAATCTTGAAGCTGTTTTCATTCCATTTTTAGAAATTCTTTGTGATAAGTCTTTATTATTAATTAATCTTTCAATCTTTTCTCTCATATCATTTTCATCATGATGTCTTATTACTAATGCATTTTCTCCATCTATTACAAAGTCTTTCATTCCTCCTGTGTCTGTTGTAATAACTACTGCACCACAAGTCATAGCTTCTAGTGTTGGCAATCCAAAAGACTCATATTCAGAATTACAAACATAAATATCTGTATCTCTTAAAACATCTCCTATTACTTTTTGTGGTGGATTTACTATTGCTTCTTTTCCTTCTTCTTTATTTATTGTTGGTTCAGTTTGAGTTATCCAGTTTAATTTAATTGGATATTTCTCTTTTAATTCTCTTATAACTTCTAATATCTCTTTAATATTTTTAAATTTAAAATCCTCTGATCCCACAATTGTTATGCTTGTATTTTCTGCTTTTCTTTCTTTTTCTCTTGGGTAAAATACACTTGTTTCTAGTGCGTTATATATAATGCTAGCATCCTTGCAATATAATTCTTTTATTTTATCTACTGAATATTGAGATACTGTATAAATAAATGGTGGTAATTTCATTCTATTTGCTACCACTTCTTTTTTTCTATCACTTAATTTATCTAGCTCAAATAAGTGTGAGCCACCTTGTTCAAAAAATGCAACTGGCCCTTTTTTACTTTTTACAGCTTTTCTAATACATTTCCAACTTGTTGAAACTACAACATCTGAGTTAGGGATATAGTTTTCAATATCCTCATCATTTGGCACTCTTATGAAATTCACTTCATCTAATAAAGGAAACCAAGTAGGTTTTTCATCATAAGTAACAATATTTATTTTGTGTCCTTTTTTAGCTAACCTATTTGCATATTCTAATATTATTTTACTTCCACCACAGACTTTAGTCCATACCATTATATAAGTAATTTCTAGTTTATCTTTTTTCCCATTATTTGCTTTTATTATTCTTTGTGGCTCTATGTTTTCTTTTGTTTCAAGTTCTAGTTTCTCCCATTCATTAATATCCATTTTTTCTCCTAAAATTCATAAAATATATAATTTGAATTTTTTAATTTAAAGTCTTTGAAATTACTATTATTATAATTTTTATCTAGCAATTTATTAATTATTTGTGCTACTCCTCCATGAGTTACAACCAGTATATTTTCATTACCTTTATATTTTGTGCTTATATCTTTTAAGAAACTCTTTACTCTTTTTTCTAAATCTTCTAATGCTTCTATTTCAAATTCTTCTGCTCTTTCTTCATAATCTGGAATACATTTTTTGCCTTCTAATTTTCCAAAGCTTCTTTCAATTATTCTGTCATCTATTTCTAATTCCTTATCAGTAACTATTCTGGCTGTCTCTATTGTTCTTTTTAGGGGTGATACATAAACTTTATCAAAATTTATTCCTTCTAATTTCTTTGCAGTTTCTTCTGTCTGTTTTATTCCTTCTTCGTTTATGTCTATATCATTTCGACCTTGAAATATTCCTTCTTTATTATAATTTGTTTGACCGTGCCTTAAAACATATAATCTCATTGTTTTATATTGCTCCTTTTTATTATTGCTTTCATTACTTCACTACACATAGTTTGTAGTAATCTCCAATCTTTAGAAACATTTTTTATTTTTCCTATATATACTTCTTTAATCCTTAATTTCATATTTGTAACATCTAGCAATAATCCTATATCTACTCCATAATCTTTTTCTAATTCTATTTTTTCTAATATATCTTTTTTTCCAGCTATCATTCCACTTAATGGTTGGTCATATTTTGCTACTTCAGGAAATAATATTCCAAGTAATGGTTTTGCAACTAAAAATGTGACTCTTCCATATTCTCTATCAAAGGCTGCTTTAACAAAGTCTGCCTTATTTTCAAGAATTGGTTTTGCAAGTAATTCTACCACATTATCTGCATAATCATCTATATCTCCATCTAGAAATACTATACAATCATTTTTAGCAGCTTTTATTCCTTCTTCCATTGCATATCCTTTTCCTTGCTTATCACAAGAAACAACTTTTGCTCCTTCTCTTAAAGATATTTCTTCCGTCTTATCTGTACATAAATTATTAATTACAATAATTTCATCTACTTTTTCACATTTTTTGCTTACATCTATTACATTTTTTATATTCTTCTCTTCATTATATGCTGGTATGATAACTGTTACCATGTCTCTTCATCTCCTTTGTTAACGTAATAATTATATCAATTTTTTAGTGTTTTTGTCAACTAATATTTTTTTGTAATACCAAAAGAGAACACCAATAAAGCTTTTTTTATTGATGTCCCCTTTTTTTTCAATCTTCTTTCTTTTGAAACATATCTTTTCCAACACCACATATTGGACAAATCCAATCTTCTGGGATATCTTCAAATGCTGTTCCTGGTGCTATTCCTCCATCTGGATCACCTTTTTCTGGATCATATATATATCCACATGCTAAACATATATACATCCGCCTCACCTCCTAATATTCTATTGATGTATTTGAAACATATCTTTTCCTTCACCGCACACTGGACATACCCAATCATTTGGTAAGTCCTCAAAAGGTGTACCTGGCTTTATTCCTGCTTTTTCATTTCCAAACTTAGGATTATAAATATATTTACATTCTATACATTCATATCTTTGACTTTCATCTGTATGCTCCTCTTGAAAATTCTTATATCCTAATCCTATTGCCACAACTACCATAAGCAAGAACGATAATGCTTTCCATATTCCACTATCTAATAGTATAACCGCAAATATGCCAAATGTTGCACTAATTCCATATAAAATTAAAACTGCCTGTTTTTGACTAAATCCTTTTGCTACTATTTTATGGTGTAAATGTCCTTTATCTGCCTTAAATATTGCCTTTATTGATTTTCCTTTTATTAACCTTCTTATTATTGCCAATAAAGTATCAAATATAGGAAGTCCAAGTACTATTAATGGTAATATTATAACTGCTAATGTATAAGTTTTTGCAACTCCTAGTATAGCAATTATTGATATTGTATATCCTAAAAAATTTGAACCAGTATCACCTATAAAAGTCTTTGCTGGTGCAAAGTTAAATGGTAAAAATCCAACTAATGCTCCTGCTAATGCTGTAATCAATATTATAGCTATCATTGGAGAACCATTAAGCACGAATATTACTAGTAAAGATATTGCTGATATTACTGATATTCCTGATGCTAGTCCATCTAAACCATCTATTAGGTTTATTGCATTTGTAACACCTACTATCCAAGCTATTGTTACAATTACAGATACTACATCTCCAAATTCAGATGTACCAATTAACCCTAAATCTATGCTCTCTATTCTTACTCCAAATGATACAGCAACTATCGCAGCTAATACTTGTCCTGTTAATTTTACAATTGGTTTTATTGTTATTATATCATCAAATACACATGTTATACTAATTACTAATATTCCTAAAAACATTCCGTATTAATTGCATACCATAACCATCTGGACCTGTTAAATTTATTGTGCCTTCCATAGTCATAACAATAAGTAAATAACCAATTGATATTAAAAATCCAAGTATTACTGCTGGACCTCCAAATTTTGGCATAACTTTTTTGTGCATTCTTCTTTCATCTTTTGGGACATCTACTGCACCTATTTTTTGTGCAATTTTTATGGTATATGGTGTTGCCATAAATGCTACTATAAAAGCTAGCAAAAAGGCAATGGCTACATCTCCCCACATAAATTATGCCTCCTTATTTCATGTTTTCATCTTCTATTTCCTTTATTAATTCTATTCTTTCGGTATGTCTTCCACCTTCAAATTCTGTTGCAAACCACATTCTTAAAATGCATATTGCTTCATTTGTTGTTAAATCATCAGCTCCCATTGCTAAAACATTACTATCATTATGTAGTCTTGCATATTTTGCAGTATATTCATTATGACATAAAGCACATCTAATTCCTTTAAATTTATTTGCTACTATTGACATTCCAATTCCAGAACGACAAATTAATATTCCTTGGTCACATTCTTTATTTTGTACTACTTTTACAACTTTAGATGCAATATCAGGATAATCTACACTTTCTTCAGATTTACATCCAAGGTCTACAAATTCTATATTTTTTTCATCTAAGTATTTTTTTACTTCTTCTTTTAGTCTGTATCCTCCATGGTCACTTCCAATTGCTATTTTCATCTGTACCCCTCCATTCTTTTTCTACTATAACATAAAAACACTTCTTTTACAAGAATTATTCTAAAATTACTTGCTTTTTCCTAATATTTATGGTAAAATATTACATGTTAATAATGTAATACAAACTAAAGGAGGTGCTTTAAGAAATGCCAAATATTAAGTCAGCTAAAAAAAGAGTTAAAATTATTGAAAAGAAAACTTTAAGAAATAATATGATAAAATCAGGATATAAAACAGCTGTTAGAAAATTCGAAGAAGCTGTTAATGCTGGTAACATTGATGAAGCCAAAGTTCTATTCTCTGAAGCTACAAGAAAAATTGACCAAGCTTGCAGTAAAGGTGTTATTGTAAAAAACACAGCAGCTAGAAAGAAATCTAATTTATCAAAAAAATTAAATGCAGCTATGGCTTAAACAAAATAAAAATTATGCATAGTTTTTATTAAAAGCTGTTTTTTGGGACGGGCTCAAAAAACAGCTTTTTATTTTTAATTTAATATTTTATTAATAAGTAATTTATTCTTCTACTAACACAATTCCATTAGAATCTTTTTGTACTTTATACCCATTTCTTATATTAATACCATACCTTTCAAAATCAAATTCACACTCTTTTATTATTCCATTATAAAAATTAATGATACATTCTACTGTTATATCACCATACACTGTTTTTATACTATTTACCTTAGGATTATTATTATTCACTTCTGAATTTATATCTCCTATAGTTAAGTTTATATTTCCACTATCATCACTTAATACTATTTCACCTATATCTCCTCCATTTATTGTACAACTTCCTCCTTTAGTCAAATTTATTTTTTCTATTATACCATCATTTATTATATACGTTCCGTGCATTACTTGGATATCCTGACAAGCATTCATATTGCCCTCCATTGATTGTTACAATCCCACCTTCACAAGTTATGCCATTTATATTACTGTTATTAGACGTAACATTTCCTGGACTTAATACTACAATTGTTGAATACATTGTGCCTGTTACAGGAGAATATATAGTAACATCATTTGTTATTAAATTACCGTAATTCAATATTAATCCCCATTCTGCTTCCGTTGTTAGTGTCCCATCACCATTTATATTAACATCTATTCCGTCATTAATAGTTATTCTTACACCACTTATAAAATTAATATTTTTACTAGCAGTATTTATTGTTACATTTTTATCTATAGTTATAGATTCGCTCTCTTCTACATCATTTATAACTTCAATAACACTTCCTGACTCTGCTGCATCTATTGCTTCTTGTAATGTATCATAATATGTTCCTGCTACCAAATAATTACCAGTTTCTATAGGTTCTTCTGGGACTATTGCAACTATTCCTAATTTTTTTAACCACTCTTCCTCTTTATCTGTTATTTCATCAGGATTATATCTTAGTTCACTATCTTGAACTGCATATTTATTTTCATCTCCATCTTCTATATTTTCACCTAATATCTCTTTCATCTGTTCTGCACCTATTAAATAAATATCTTCCGAATTATTTCCGTTTTGCTTCTTCATTTATCAAATATATATCTACATTCTCTTCATATTGTCTTATTTTTGTTGCAAATGCTGAATATTTTGCACTTTCTATTATTCCATCTTCTCCTGTTATTGCACCTATTGATATTCCTGCTAAAATAATTAGAACTATTATAGTTACAATTAATGCAATCAATGTAATTCCTTTATTTTGGTTGAATTTTTTTCTCATTCTCTTTCCTCCTAATTCTAATATTAGTATATAAATAAATTGAACAACAAACAGCAAAAAACAGAGATAAAAACCTATATTAATATAAGTTTATCGCTGTCTTTTATAAATATGCCAAGCTCAAATAGACCTTTATTTCACTAAAGCATCGCTCTCTTAGAGTTACAAGGGTTATAGCTACTAGCATTTTTTGTACACCTCTTTACTTTTTAATACTAATAGAATATAGTAACTTTCTTACTTTGTCAATTAAAAATATATTACATTTTCTTTACAATACTTTTGATTCTATTTCGTTTCTCTATGAAATTATTTCCATTGCTTTTGAATTCTTTACATGTTAATATTTTAATAGATATATTTTTATTTTAGTGAGGTTTAAAATGTTTAAAAAAATAGTTACATATTATAAGAATTTAGATAAAACTACATATAAAATTTTGTATAAAGGACTTAAGTTTTGTTTATTACTAGCATCTTTTTCTGCATTCATATTACTTAGTTATATGTTATTCTTCCAATTACCTTTAATTTATTATATTGGAATAAATTTATTTAAACTAAGTTTAGTGTTTAGCGTTGAATTCATTATTTGTGGTTTTGTCGTAGATAATATAAAGAAACAATTAATTTAAGTTCTAATTTAAAAAAGAGACAAAGCTTGTCTCTTTCATCTTATTTTAATTCTTCTTTAAACATTTGGTTAAGCATTTGTGGATTAGCTTTACCTCTTGTTTCTTTCATGGCTTGTCCTACTAAATATCCTAAAGCTTTTTCTTTACCTGCTTTATAATCTGCAACTGATTGTGGGTTGTTTTCTAATACTTTTGAAACAACTTCCCTTATTGCACCTTCATCTGATATTTGTACCCAACCTTTTTCATCTATAATATCTTCTGGGTCTCTTGGGTGTTCAAACATCTCAACTAAAACTTTTTTTGCAATAGAAGAACTTATTGTTCCTTTATCTATTAACATTACAAGTTTCGCAAGTTGTTTACTATCAAATGGAATTGCAACTGGCTCCATTTCAGTTTCATTTAAAATTCTTGATATGTCTGAAATAATCCAGTTATTAACTGCTTTAGGATTATTACAAATCTTACTTGCTTTTTCAAATAAATCTGATAAATATTTAGATGATGTAATAATATTTGCATCTTTTTCTGATAATTTATACTCAGTTAAATATCTTTGTTTTCTACTTTCAGGAAGCTCTGGAAGTGATTTTTTTATATTTTCTATATATTCATCAGAAAGTTTAATTGCAACAAGGTCTGGGTCTGGAAAATATCTATAATCTTGTGCATCTTCCTTATCTCTCATTGAAAATGTCTTTCCTGATACTTCATCCCATCTTAGAGTTTCTTGTTCTATTGTTCCTCCATTATCTATTACATCTACT
The DNA here is from genome assembly GCA_964596175.1 of uncultured Clostridium sp. Taxonomy (GTDB): domain Bacteria; phylum Bacillota; class Clostridia; order TANB77; family CAG-508; genus CAG-269. The sequence goes on from CAZQTH010000023.1 coordinate 15,489, forward strand.
TGTCTATCGATTTCATATTCAATAGCTCTTGTTATACTTCTAAAAGAGTTCATGTTTTTCATTTCAGTACGAGTACCATATTCTTTCATACCTTTTTTTCTAATAGAAACATTTACATCTGCACGAAGTGAACCTTCTTGCATCTTACAATCTGATACTTCTATATATTCTAAAATAGATTTTAATTTTCTTAAGTACAAATCTACTTCTTCTGAGCTTCTTAAGTCTGGCTCTGATACTATTTCAATTAGAGGCACACCAGCTCTATTTAGGTCTACTAAACTTCCTCTACCAAATTCATCATGATTTAGTTTTCCCGCATCTTCTTCTATGTGAATTCTTGTAATTCCAATTGCTTTTTTCCCTGTAATTGGCTCTATTTCTATTTTTCCATGTTCACAAAGAGGTTTATCATATTGTGATATTTGATATGCCTTTGGTAGGTCTGGATAAAAGTAATTTTTCCTGTCATTTTTGCTATCTTGTGATATTGTACATTCTGTTGCTAATCCTGCTCTTACCGCATATTCTACTACTTTTTCATTTAGAACAGGCAAAGTTCCTGGCATTGCTGTACAAATAGGACATACATGTGTATTTGGATTAGCACCAAAACTTGTTGGACATGAACAAAATATTTTTGTTTTTGTAGAAAGCTCTGCATGTACCTCTAGTCCAATTACAACTTCATAATCTTCTCTTGCCATTATTCTTCCCCCTTTCTAAATGTTGGTTCATAATTTTCTCTAAATTTAGTTTTTTGTTCATACGTATATGCTGCATTTAATATTGTTCCTTCTTGGAATTTATTTCCTATTAATTGCATACCAATTGGCATACCTTCTTTATCTATACCACAAGGTATTGAAATTCCAGGAAGTCCTCCAATATTTACTGATACTGTACAAATATCTGATAAATACATTTCTAATGGATTATCTGATTTAGAACCAATATCAAATGCTACTGTTGGTGATGTTGGTGTAAGTAACACATCATATTTTTCGAATGCTTTATTAAATTCATTCATAACTAAAGTACGTACTTGTTGTGCTTTTTTATAATAAGCATCATAGTATCCTGAAGATAATACATAAGTTCCAAGAATAATTCTTCTTTTTACTTCTGGTCCAAATCCTTCGCTTCTTGATTTTCTATATAAATCTTTTAAGTCTTTAAATTCTTTTGCTCTATATCCATATCTTATTCCATCAAATCTACCTAAATTTGAACTTGCTTCTGCACAGGCAATTATATAATATGTTGCTAATGAATATTTAGCAATATCAAGTGAAAATTCCTCTACTTCTGCACCCAACTCTTTATATATTTCAATTGCTTTTTCTAAACTTTCTTTTACTTCCTTATTTATACCTTCACCAAAGAATTCTTTTGGTACACCGATTTTTAATCCTTTAACATCATTTTTTAAACATTTTGTATAATCTATTTTTTCATGATTACTTGATGTTGTATCTCTTTCGTCATGTCCTGTGATTATATTTAATAACATTGCACTGTCATAAACATCTTTAGTAATAGGTCCTATTTGGTCTAATGATGATGCAAATGCTACTAGACCATATCTTGAAACAAGTCCATATGTTGGTTTTAACCCTACTACACCACAGAAGCTAGATGGTTGGCGAATAGAACCTCCTGTATCTGAACCTAAAGCCCATGGTACCATTCTAGATGCAACTGCTGCTGCAGAACCTCCAGAAGATCCTCCTGGTACTTTGTTTAATTTCCATGGGTTTCTTGTTTTCTTAAAATATGAATATTCTGTTGAACCACCCATAGCAAATTCATCCATATTTAATTTTCCTAAGTTTATCATTTTTTCATCATTTAATTTTTCTACAACAGTTGCATCATATGGTGAAATGAAATTTTCAAGCATTCTTGAGCTACATGTTGTTTTAACTCCTTTAGTACAAATATTATCTTTTATTCCTATTGGAATTCCAACAAATTCTCCTTCTGCTTTACCTTCTTTTATTTCTTCATCTATTTTCTTTGCTTGTTCTAAAGCTTCACTTGAAAGTGTTGTTACAAAAGCTTGTACATCTTTTTCTTTTTCTTCTATTCTATCTACATATGCTTTTGTTATATCATAAGACGTTAATTCTTTATTTTTTAATTTTTCTTGTAACTCATGTACTGTAAGTTTTGTAATATCCATAAACATTCTCTCCTTTCTTACTATTCAATAACTTTTGGTATTTTAAACATATTTTGTGCTTTATCAGGTGCGTTTTCTAATAGACTCTCATTATCCTTAAATACTTTTACCTCATCTTTTCTAAATATATTTTTAGTTTCATTTGCACCTATTGTTATATCTAGTCCCTCTACTGGTGCATTGTTTACTATATTTGCAAAATTTAGTATATCATCCAAATTTGCTAAATAATTATCAACTTCTTTTTCATCTAATTCTAAATCTGCTAACTTTGCTATATGCAAAAGTTCTTCTCTAGTTACTTGCATACTATCATCTCCTTACACAATTTGGTTATTATTATATACTTTTTTTACAAAAAAAACAAGCCTAAATCGGCTTGTTTTCTTAAATTTACATATTTTAGGACTATTATTTTAATTCTATAACAGCTCCAACTTCTTCAAATTTTGCTTTTAATTCTTCAGCTTCTTCTTTACTAGCTCCTTCTTTAATTGTTTTTGGAGCTCCGTCAACTAAGTCTTTAGCTTCTTTTAATCCTAATCCTGTAGCATCTCTAACTACTTTGATAACTTTAATTTTTTGATCTCCAGCTTCTGTTAATACAACATCAAATGATGATTTTTCTTCAGCTGCTGCATCTCCAGCTGCTCCAGCTGCTGCAGGTGCTGCTGCAGCTACTGCTGATACTCCATATTTTTCTTCGATTGCTTTTACTAAGTCATTTAATTCAACAACTGTTAAGCTGTCGATTTCTTCGATTAATTTTTCTATTTTTTCCATTTTAAAATCCTCCTAAATATTTATTTTAATTTTCTTATTAAATTATTCTGCTGTAGTTGTTTCTGTTGTCTCTGCTTTAGCTTCAGTTTCAACTGCAGGTGCAGCTTCTTCTTTTACTTCTTCAGCAGGTACTGAAACAGTAACTTTTTCCCCAGCTTCTTCTTTTAGTTTCTTTACTTCATTTAATGCTACTGCTACTTTTGATATATTTGATAATAATGCACCAGCAAGCATTGATAGTAAAGTTTCTCTTGAAGGTAGTTTTGCAAGAGTAACGATTTCGTCTGCTGTCATTACTTTTCCATCTATAACTCCACCTTTAATTTTATAAAAATCATGTGTTTTTGTGAAATTATATATTATTTTTGATGCTTCTAAGTAATCTTCATTACTCATAATAACAGCTGTTGGTCCTTCTAATTCTTCGCCTAAACCTTCTATTCCGCTTTCTTTTAATGCTCTTCTAGTTATATTATTTTTTATAACACTACATGTAGCATTTGCATTTCTTAATTCTCTTCTTAAATCAGTATCATCAACAACATTAATTCCTCTGTAACCTGTTAGAAGTATTAATTTTGCTTCTTTCATTTTTTCAGCTAATTTACTTACTTCTTCTTTCTTTTGATTTAATGCTTTTTCACTTGCCATTTATTTTTTCACCTCCCAAATGATATATATAATAATAAAAAATAAATAACACTTTTCTTCCTACCTCAACAGGTACTAATAAAGAAAAGTGTTATTAGCTCTCTTTTTTAATACCTAGGTAGGACTTACTTTTGCCTACTGTCTTTGGTCATATTCTATTCATTTATAAATATACTTGGTCCCATTGATGTTGCTATTGCTATACTTCTTATATATTGTCCTTTAGCTGCTGCTGGTCTAGCTTTAATTATAGCATTCATTACAACCTCATAATTTTCTTTTAATTTATCAGCTCCAAATGAAACTTTTCCAAATCCTAAGTGAATAATATTGTTTTTATCTAATCTGTATTCTACTTTACCAGATTTAATTTCATTTATTGCTTTTGTTACATCCATTGTAACAGTTCCTGATTTAGGGTTTGGCATTAATCCTTTTGGTCCTAATACTTTACCTAATCTTCCAACTACACCCATCATATCTGGTGTTGCAACAACTACATCATAGTCAAACCATCCATCATTTTGGATTTTTGGAATTAATTCTTCTGCTCCAACAAAATCAGCTCCTGCTTTTTCAGCTTCTTCTGCTTTTGGTCCTTTTGCAAATACTAAAACTCTTTGAGTTTTACCTGTACCATTTGGAAGTACTACTGTACCTCTAACTTGTTGATCAGCATGTTTTGAATCAACACCTAATTTAACGTGTAATTCTACTGTTTCATCAAATTTTGTTTTTGGCATTTTTTCGATTAATTCTAATGCTTCTTTAACATCATAATTTTTTGTTTTGTCAATTAATTTTACACTTTCTGCATATCTTTTTGATAATTTCATTTTATTTCCTCCTTTGGTTCTAACGAGCTAAGCTCTCCCATAAATTAATTTATAAATATAAAATATTTATCTTAGTCAACAACTACTACACCCATTGATCTAGCAGTTCCTTCAACCATTATCATGGCTGTCTCTATAGAAGATGCATTTAAATCAGGCATTTTTTGTTCAGCAATTTCTTTTACTTGAGCTTTTGTTATTTTACCAACTTTATCTTTATTTGGCTTTCCTGAACCTTTGTCTAATTTAATTGCTTTCTTAATCAAAACTGCAACTGGTGGAACTTTTGTTATAAAGTCAAATGATTTATCTTTATAAACTGTTATAACAACTGGTATTATCATTCCTGGTTGATTTGCAGTTCTATCATTAAATTCTTTTACGAATTGCATAATGTTTACACCACTTGAACCTAAAGCTGGTCCTACTGGTGGAGCTGGTGATGCTTTTCCTGCTTCTATTTGTAATTTAATAACGTTTGTAATTTCTTTTTCTGCCATTTTTATGGCACCTCCTTAAATTTTGTTATTTTACTTTTTGTACTTGTGAAAATTCTAATTCCACTGGCGTTTCTCTTCCAAACATAGATACTAAAACTTTTACTTTATGTTTTTCTTTATTAATTTCTTGAACTGTACCAATAAATCCTTCAAAAGGTCCATTCATAACTTGCACTTGTTCATTTACGTCATAATCAACATTTATAGGGACATCTTCAAATCCCATATTTCTAATTTCTTCTTCTGTCAAAGGTATTGGATCTGTTCCTGAACCTACAAATCCAGTAACACCTCTTGTATTTCTAACTATATACCATGTCCCCTCTGTTACTATCATTTTTATTAAAACATATCCAGGAAAGACCTTCTTTAAATTAGTTTTTCTCTTTCCATCTTTAATCTCTATTTGTTCTTCCATAGGTACAACAATATCAAAGAAATAATCTTCTAGTTCTCTGTTTTTTATGGTTTTCTCTAAGTCTGTTTTTACTTTATTTTCATATCCTGAATAAGTATGAACTACATACCATCTAGGTACATTATCATAATCTTTTTGAGACATAAGTTTTTAGCCTCCTTTAATTATTTCTACTCTACATTACTTTCAGTTTCATCTTCTGTTGTTTCATCTGAATTTTGTGTACTATCTTCTTCTGACGTTTCACTTTCATCAGTTTCTGTATCTTCTTCTGACGTTGTGCTTTCATCAGTTTCTGCATCTTCTTCTGATGTTGTGCTTTCATCAGTTTCTGTATCCTCTTCTGATGTTTCACTTTCATCAGTTTCTGTATCTTCTAGTTGTGTTATTGCTTCTTTCACTCTATCTACTCCATATTCATTTAAAGATTCAAAAGCTAAATCTAGCACAAAAACAATTGCAGCTGTAATTAGCACAATAGTTATTACTGCTACTGTGTTATTAACTAATTGTTTTGGTTTTGGCCAAACAACTTTTTTTAACTCTGCTTTAAAATCCTTAAAAAAACTTTTCTTATTTTTGTTATTTTCTTTTTTATCTTTTTTATCTTTCTTATTGTTATTTTTTATTTCTTTTTTACTCTTAGGCATTTTATATCCTCCTTAAAATTGCCATACTATTCTATTTTGTCTCTTTATGTGTTGTACGCTTTTTACAGAATTTACAATATTTAACTATTTCTAGTCTATCTGTATTATTTCTCTTGTTTTTTGATGTTGTGTAATTTCTCCTTTTACACTCTGTACATTCTAATGTTATATTTTCTCTTGGTCCTTTTGCTGCCATTTAATAACACCTCCGTATTTATTACCTTACTTTTTTTGAAACGATGTGAACACATGTCCGTAATAACATATGCTCAAATATTTTATCATTTTTTCCTTAATATGTCAATGGTTTTTATTAATAAATTTTCAAAAAATTTGTCTCCAAACCCTTCGTAATTCCGTTAGTGTAAAATAAATTTGGGAAAATTAATTTAATAAAAAATAAGACACCTAATTCAAAATTGTGTTAAAATAATAAGAACAAACAAAATTTAACCAATTGAAAGTGGTATCTTATGGAAAATATTTTATACGATTTTAATGAAAAAGTCATTAGTTTAGTAACAAATTGTTTAAAAAATTCAGTAACAGAAAAAAGAAATAAGAACGACATTAAGAAGATTAAATTTTGTAAAATTCAAAGAAATATGCTATGAAATACTAGC
>CAZQTH010000024.1:0-21758 GCA_964596175.1 uncultured Clostridium sp.
TATATTTAGATTTTAAATGAAAGGAAGGATAATTATGCCAGATTTAAATCAATCAGAATTACAAAATTTAAGACATTTAATTGGAGCACATGAGACAACATATCAAAAATTAAACACATATGCATCTCAAGCAGTTGATCCACAAATTAAACAATTATTTACAAAATCAGCACAAGATGCTTTAAACACAAAACAAAAATTAATGGGATTTTTAGGAAATAACTAAAAAGGAGGAATTTTAATGGATGAGAAAGTAATGGTAAATGATATTTTAGCAGGAGTAAAATCTGATTTAACAGCATATCAAACTGCAATATCAGAATGTGAAAATATGCAATTAAGACAAACATTTCAACAAATTAGAAACAGTGATGAAAGTTTTCAATATGAATTATTCAAAATAGCTCAAAGTAAGGGTTATTATATACCAGCACAAAAAGCTAGTATAACTGAAATAAATACTGTAAAAACAGAATTACAAGCATAAAATTGAAAACTGCATAAAACCGGATTTTATGCAGTTTTTTTGTTTCTGTTTTGATTTAAAAAGAAAAAACGAGATAAAATGAATAAAAAAGAGATAAAAAGACGAAACGAAAGAAAACCTACGGAAATTAGGGATAGAATATCTTTGCAAAAAAAGAAATATTACAATATTATTACAATAAATTATTAGAGAAAATGCATACAAAGGAGAGAATATTGATGTTAAAAAAAGTGTTAATTCATACAAGAAGAGGAATTAAATTTTTAATTCTTTTTGTGATAGCAGCTTTTTTAATTATAGGAACAATTGCTTTTTTATATAAACCAACATATAGCGTTTTTATAAATGGTGAGCAAGTAGGATACACAGAAGATAGATCAGGTTTACAACATAGAATAAATGATTTTGTTGAAAATGGAGATGGTACAAGTTCCAATGTAGCATTTGTACAAATTGATAATATGCCTGAATATAAACTATGTTTATTAAAAAAGAATATTGTAACAAATGATGATGAGATTTTTAATAAAATAAAAGAATCAGGTGTTACATATTATAGATATTATGCAATAACAGAAAATGATGAAGAAAAGTTATATGTAGCAAGTTTTGAAGATGCAGAAAAAGTAGTAAGTGATTTAAATGAAAAAAATAGTTCAAATAAGGATAATCTTGCAATAGTAGAAAAATACGAAACAGAATTAAAAGATTTAGTTACTGTAGATGATGCCGTAGCACAATTATATGTTGAACCAACTCAAACAACTGTGGTTGCATCTAGTAGATCATCAACATCAACTAGATATGCTTCAACAGGAACTGTTGATACATCTACAAATACATCAAGTGGAAAAGCTAGTCTAGGAATAAGCTTAATAGAACCTGTATCTGGAGTTATAACATCAAAATTTGGATCATCTAGTAGTGTAAGAAGTTCAACACATACAGGACTAGATATATCAGCATCATCAGGAACAGCAATAAAAGCAGCAGCATCAGGAACAGTGACTTTTTCAGGGTATAATGGTTCTTATGGATATATGATAGTAATAAGTCATGGAAATGGTGTGCAAACATATTATTGCCATTGTAGTAAATTATATGTATCATCAGGAACAACAGTAACTCAAGGAGAAACTATTGCAGCTGTTGGTTCTACTGGAAATTCAACAGGACCGCATCTACATTTAGAAGTCAGAATAAATGGAGTGGCATATAATCCACAAAATTATGTTTATTAAATATAAAAAATATAAGAGGTTTGACCTCTTATATTTTTGTGTAATAATGTTGTTTACTTCAATAAAACTACTTCTCTTAGTGTATAGTATTTACAAAATATTTAATTCCAGTAATAATAGCATTTCCCTTAATAATTAATTTTCCATGTTCTAATAATTTACTTTCAAAATTATTAGAGTAATTAACAGGCATCAAAAACTCAGAGGCTATAGAATAGAAATTTTTTATTGCCATGTCTTGAATATTAATATTTTTCATTAATAAGTAATATGTATCATTATATAGATATAAACAAGTATTTTTAGATAATTTTTTAACATCAAACTTATATTCTTTGTCTATACATTCACAAAAATCACAAAAAATATCAAAATTTTTAAATTTATAAATAGCTCGTTTATTTGTTATATTTAAAGATTTTCTTTTTACCTTTAATGTTTTGTTATAGTTTGCTGTTTGAGTTATATTTTTTTCAGAATACTTAGTTATTGTGAAAACTAAAATATCATCTGAAGAAGAAAAAGCTTCAATTAACAATTTACAGCCATCTGTATCAAAACCAACTTCATCTTTTGCCTTTTCTAGCATATGCACAAAAAAACCTTGACGTTCTACAGCTTTGTGCATTATAGACTTTATATCTAAGTTTTCAAGTTCTAAATCAGAAGGATTAACAATAATCCTTATCTTATCCTCTGTTAGCTTTTCAATTTTCATAAATATTTGTACCTCCTAAAAAGTTAGCTATTAATTTTATTATACTATTAATATTATTATATTTAAATGTATAAATTTTGGTAATTATTTTTTAAAATTTCCTATAAATATAGCATAATATCTTTTTGGTTTCAATAATTGTATTTGCAAAAAACTTAAATTTAAGAAAAAAATAAGACTATTTACTTGAAAAATTTACTAATTCAATATATAATACCGTTGTATTAAAAAATAATTAGCCGTAAGAAGATAAGAATTTTGGAGGTATAAAAATGGCAACTAAAGAAAAAAATGTATGGATTTTATTAGTATTTATATTATCAGGAATAGTAGTAGGTGGATTATTAGGAGAATTAGCATCAAGAGTTGATTGGCTATGGTGGCTTTCTTATGGTCAAAGCTTTGGTTTAAGCGAGCCTGTAACACTTAATTTAAGTGTTATAGAAATAACATTTGGATTAATGTTTAAAATAAATATATCAAGTATAATAGGAATGATAATTGCAGTATTTGTTTATAAAAAAATATAGGGATGTATAGGGGCAAAATATAGGGAAATCTAAAAAAGAAAGGATTTGAAATATTTTGTCTATGAAAATAAAAGAATTACCAGAACTAGAAAGACCATATGAAAAATTAGAAACATATGGTGAAAAAGCATTATCAGATGCAGAATTACTTGCAATAATAATAAAAACAGGAACAAGAGAAGAAACAGCAGTACAATTAGCACAAAAATTACTTAGTTTAAATAATACAACTGAAGAAAACTTGAATTATTTAAACACATTAACAATACAAGAATTAATGGAGCAAAAAGGAATTGGAAAAGTGAAAGCAATACAATTAAAAGCCGTGGGAGAAATAGCGGTAAGAATGTTTAAAACATCAAACCGTAAAAAAAAGGTCATAAAATATCCACAAGATTTAGCTAAAATGTTAATGAGTAGTTTAAGTTTCAAAAAAGAAGAAATTGTAAAAGTAGTTGTTTTAAATAATAAAAATGAAATACTAAAAATAGAAGATGTAGCAAATGGTACAATAAATTTTGTAGATATTCCTATAAAGGATATTTTATATGAACCAATTAGAATGAAAGCACCAAAATTTATATTAGTACATAATCATCCAAGTGGAGATCCAACACCAAGTGATATGGATATATTATATACTGGTAAGTTAGATAAATCAGCACAATACATGGGATTAGAAATGATGGATCATATAATAATCGGAAATATGAAATATATAAGTATCTTTACAGAAATTGCTTTAGAAGAACAGAAGAAAAAAGACTTAAATGGAATAAACTTAAATAAGAAAGGAAAATGTTTTTTATGAAATTATTTACATTTGGCTCAAAAGATATTGGAATCGATCTAGGAACAGCTAATCTTTTAGTAACATTAAAAGGAAAAGGCATAGTTTTAAAAGAACCCTCTGTTGTTGCAATAAATAGAAGAACAGGAAATATTGTAGCAACAGGAACAGAAGCAAAAGAAATGCTTCGGGAGAACACCAGAACAAATAAGTGCAGTAAGACCAATGAAAGATGGTGTTATAGCAGATTTTACTGCAACCCAGTTAATGTTAAAAAATATAATCTTAAAAGTTGGAAAAAGATATAAAATAGGAAAACCAAGAGTAGTAGTAGGTGTACCATCTGGAATAACAGAAGTAGAAGAAAGAGCAGTAGAAGAAGCCGTTATACAAGCAGGGGCAAAAGAAGTTTACCTAATAGAAGAACCAATGGCAGCAGCAATAGGAGCATCTCTAGATGTTGGTGAACCTAGTGGAAATATAATAGTTGACATTGGAGGAGGAACAACAGAAGTTGCTGTTATTTCACTTGGAGGAATAGTAGTAAGTCACTCTTTAAGAATTGCAGGTGATGAACTAGATGAAGATATAATAAACTATATAAAACGTGAAATGAATTTAGCAATTGGAGATACAACAGCAGAGCAAATAAAAATCGAACTAGGTTGTGCAATGCCACTTATGACTGAAATGTCTATGGAAATTAGAGGAAGAGATTTAAATACAGGTTTACCAAAAAATGTAATAATTACATCTACTCAAATAGAAGAAGCTATGAAAGAATCAATAGGAAAAATAGTAGAAATAGTAAAAATGACATTAGAAAAAACACCACCAGAACTTGCAGCTGACATTATGGAAAAAGGTATAGTTTTAGCAGGAGGAGGAGCTTTAATAAAAAATTTGGACAAACTACTAAGTCAAGAAACAGGAATGCCTGTTTATGTTGCTGAAAAACCATTAGATTGTGTTGTAAGAGGAGCAGGAAAAACTTTAGAAAATATTGAACGTTTAGGAAGAGTTCTTGTAAATGCAAGAAATAGAAGATAAAAATAAGGAGTAAAAAATGTACAGAAAAAAGAAAAGTGGAATTATAGGTATTATTATTACTATTATAGTTTTGATTTTAGTTGTGATATTTTCAAATGGAGAGTCAAATAGTAACTTTTTTGAAAATGCTGCAACTAATTTGGTCATGCCCATACAAAATGGGTTAACATACTTAAAAAATAAAATAAGCGGAAATAGTACATTTTTTGCAGATATTAGTGATTTACAAGAAGAAAATGAAGAATTAAAACAAAGAAACAGCGAATTAGAGCAATCTTTAAGAGAACTTGAAAGTATAAAAACGCAAAATGAAATATTACAAGAATATTTAAATTTAAGCGAAAAATACGGAGAATATACTACAGTTCCAGGATATGTAATAAATAAAGATATAAGTAATTATTCAAAAACTATAGTTATAAATGTAGGAAGTGATGATGGAGTAGAAGAAAACATGACAGTAATCGGAGATGAAGGATTAGTTGGTCATGTAATATCTGTAACGAGCAATACTGCAAAAGTACAAACAATAATAGATACAGCAAGTTCTGTAAGTTGTACAATGAGCACAACAGAAGAAAGCATTGTATGTAAAGGAACATTAGACGAAGATTCTACTTTAAAAGGAATGTACATACCAACAGACGCAAACGTTATTCAAGGTGATAGTATAGTAACATCTGGACTTGGAGGTATTTATCCGAAAGGAATACGCGTCGGAACAATAAGCAGTGTAGAAAATACACAAAATATTACTGATAGATATGCAATAATAGAAACAGCAGTAGACTTTGACAAGTTAGATACAGTACTTGTAATAACAAATCAATAAAGAGGTGAATTAATTGAAAAAGCTAGTTATTAATATAGTTTTAATAATAGTACGGATTAATTATATATTATCTTCAATCAAACTTCTTTACTTGGTTTAATATTGCAGGTGTAATGCCTAACTTGTTTATTGTGTTTGTATTATTTATAGGCTTATTTTCAAGTAAAACTGTTGGAACGGTTTATGGTGTAGCAATAGGCTTAATGCTAGATCTTTTACTTGGCCAACAAGTAGGAATAAATGCTGTAACTTTGGGACTAATAGGATTTTTAGCAGGAATATTTGATAAAAACTTTTCGAAAGATAGTAGAATGACTATAATGCTTATGGTACTAGGATCTACCATTGTAGTAGAAAGTTTAAATTATTTATTAAATTATATGTTTTTATCAATAAATGTAGAAATAATAAGTTTTTTAAAAATACTTTTAATAGAGATTATATATAATTTAATCTTGACTATCATAATATACCCACTTATACAAAAAGCAGGATATTATATAGAAAATGAATATAAAGGAAATAAGATATTAACAAGATATTTTTAGTATAAACCATATTAAAGAAAGAAGATGATAGTTTGATAATAAGAAAAAAAAATAAAGTTCATAAAAAAGCTAACATAAATCTAAGATTTAATGTATTAACGGTTTTAGTTTATATTGTAGGAATAATATTAATCATCAAACTATTTAGCCTTCAGATAATACATGGTGCAGAATATAGAGAAGAATCAAACACAAGGCTTACAAGGGAAAGTACTTTAGAAGCTGCAAGAGGAGCAATCCTAGATAGAACGGGAACTACATTAGTTAGTTCAGATATGCAATTTTCATTAGAAATGTATCAAACAAAAGTAGATGACAATGAACTTAATATATCTATTTTAAATATGATACAAGTACTTGAAAAATATGAGGTTTCTTATCCAGATTCATTTCCTATCAGTGTAAATCCATATACCTTTACAATATCAGATGAAGAATTAGCTGAATGGAAAGAAGAAAATGATTTTGATGAAAATATAAGTGCAGAACAAGCTTTTAATGAATTTGTAGAAAAATATGAGATAACTAACACAACAGATGTTGAAGAAATTAGAAAAATAATAGCAATTAGATATCAGATATCTATTGAAGGATATAGTAGTACAAAATCAATTACAATAGCAGAAGATATACCAAGAGAAGCAGTGGCAGAATTTAGTGAAAGTTCAGACAATTTTGCTGGTATAAATATTTCAGTAAAACCAGTAAGAAAATATGAATTTGGAACTCTTGCAGCACATGTTTTAGGATATGTTTCACAAATTAGTAGTGAAGAATATGAAACAAGAAAAGATACATATAGTCAAAATGATATTATAGGAAAAACAGGTATAGAATATGTTTTTGAAGAATATCTAAAAGGGACAAATGGAACAAAACAAATAGATATGGCTGTTGATGGAACTATAACTGCTGAATATACAGCAGAAGAAGCAGTAGCAGGTTCTGATATAGTACTTACAATAGATGCTAATCTTCAACAAGTAACAGAAGAAGCATTAGCAGCAAATATTCAAAAAATAGCAAGTGGAGGTTTTGGAGAAGTATATGATGCAAATGCAGGAGCTTGTGTTGTTATGAATGTAAATACTGGTGAAATATTAGCAATGGCAAGTTATCCTACATATGATCCATCAGACTTTGTTGGTGGAATAAGTACAGAGAACTGGAACAAATATAATAATGATTCCGCTAATCCACTAGTAAACAAAGCAGTACAGAACTCATATTCACCAGGTTCAACATTTAAAATGATTACAGCAATAGCTGGATTAGAATCAGGTGTTATAGATTTAAGTACAAAAATAAATGACACAGGTGTTTATACAAAATATTCTGACTATCAACCAAAATGTTGGTATTATAGTGACTATGGAAGAGGTCACGGATGGCTTAGTGTATCACAAGCAATCGAAAGGTCATGTAACTATTTCTTCTATGAAACAGCAGATAGAATGGGAATAGAAACATTAGTTAAATATGCAACATATTTTGGATTAGGAAGTAAAACAGGAGTTGAATTACCTGGTGAAACATCAGGAACTATTGCAAGTCCTGAAACAAAAGCAGAGTTACATGCTAGTGGTGACTCAACATGGTATGCAGCAGATACTTTACAAGCAGCAATAGGTCAAAATGATAATTCTTTTAGTCCTGTTCAAATGGCAAAATATATAAGTATGCTAGCAAATGGTGGAAATAGTATAGAGCCTACAATAGTAAAAACAATAAGAAATGCAGATGGTTCAGAAGTATCAAAAGAAGAAATAGAAGCTTTTGTGAATCAAAAATTAGGAATAGAAGAAGAGGAAGTAGAAGATTTAGAAATTAACCAAGAATATTTAGATGCCGTTCTTGCAGGTATGGAATCTGTTACACAAGATAGTTCAGGTACAGCATATGTTAGATTTAGTGACTTTGAAATCAGTGTTGGAGGAAAAACAGGTTCAGCAGAAGTAGGAGACAAAGTAAATGCTTGGTTTGTAGGATTTGCACCTTTTGAAAATCCAGAAATTGCAATAGTTGTTATTGTAGAAAATGGTGGACATGGAAATTACACAGCAGAAGTAGTAAGAGAAATTATGGAAGAATATTTTGGAATGAATACTGAAACTGTGGAAGAAGATATGACAGCAGAACCATATGTTGAAATTATGGATTAAAATAAAAAGCTCCAGCAAAAGTATTTAGCTGGAGTTTTAAAAATAAATATTTTTTCCAAATGTTGACAATTAATAAATTCTATATTATATTCTAAGTAGATTTGATGAATGGAAGGATGTAAAATGAAAAATAATTATGTAAGTATTAATTTAAGAAAAGATGTAATAATAATAAAATTAGATGAAAATGCAGAACAAGAACAGATTATGTATGTTTTAAGAAAAAAGTTACCTGAATTAAAAAAATTATATAAAGATGCAAAAACACCAATTAGAGTAGTAGGAAAAGTACTAAAAAATAGAGAAATAGATGAAATACAAGAATTAATAAAAGCTAAAATTGATGTTGAGATAGAGTTTGATATGCCAAAAAGTTTAGGATTATCAAGTATAAAAAAGACATTTGATAAGGAGATAGCTATTTCTGAGACAAAATTCCACAGAGGGTCTTTAAGATCAGGACAGAAAATGGAAACAGAGGGAAGTTTGATAATATTAGGCGATGTAAATTCTGGAGCTGAAGTAGTGGCATCTGATAATATTGTTGTATTAGGAGCTTTAAGGGGATTAGCACATGCAGGTGCTAAAGGAAATAAACAAGCAATTATAGCAGCAGGGTTATTTGATTCTGTACAGGTTAGAATAGCTAATATAGTAAAAGAAATTAATCGTGCTGAAGAACCATTACATAAACAAGCATATATAAGTGTGATTGATGGCAAAATAGTAATAGAATAGTTTAACTTAATAGAAGGAGTAATAAAATACAAAATAAAATTTCATCTTGTACATCTTCTTTATAAAGAAAAAACAATAAACCAATTATTATAAGATCATCTAAATATAATTTTATGCCAAATATTTCTATAATAGGAGTATCTAAATCTGATTCTAATAAGGCAGAAATATTTATGTTGGCAAAAGAATTATATTTAGATGTTCTTTTTTTATTATTATAATTAGTGTTATTTTCATCTATAATATTTTCCTTTGTATCATTGTTTATGTTATTTTTTTTTGAAGTATTATGAATAACCTCATTATTTTCATAATAATGAGGATGGAATCTATTATAGTAATTATGATAAGGAAATAAGGGAAAAGGAAAATTAAGCATAATTAAGACTCCTTATTGTCATTTTTTAAAAATTCTGCAATTTTGGCAAAATTCATCAAATTAGCGTATTGGTCTAATTTCTCTTTTTTTCCATCTCTTAAGTAAGGTTTTAAAGAAGCAAGCAAATTATTTCTAGAATCATTAGTATTATTCATTTTTTCCATTATATTTTTTATTTTCATAAGAGTGTTGACATCAATATTACTAAAATCAAATGAATTTTGATTATTATTAGAATCAGTATTAATATTTTTATTATTACCAGAATTGTTAGAATTTTGGTTTGAGTTATTCATCATTGATGAAAAATTTTGTATCATATCTGGAGGAATATTAGAAATAATATCTGAAAGCTCTCCTTTTTTCATCATATCATTCAATTTCTTCATAGTATTTTGATCTATATTAAAGTTATTATCCAAAAAAACCACCTCTAAAATAAATATATGCAAATAAAGTTCATCTATGAAATATAATATTAACCAAAAAAATAAAATGTTACAAACTGAAATATAAATAAAATAAAAAACGTAAAACAAACTCCTGTAAGAAAAAAATTCCAATAATAGAAAAGTTACATAAAAAGTTTAAAAAAATCAAAAAAAACCTTGAAAAATCTACCAATTCAAGTTATAATAATAAATAGAGGTATTATGAGCTAAGGAGGTTTATTATGGAAGGTAAAATTAGTAAAATAATAACAGTAATATTATTACTAATAACTCTAACAATGGTGAATTTTATCTATGTTGGAGTTGGCTTTGTTAGTTTGGCTGCAGAAAAAAGTGCTACTAACCATGCAAATATAGAATTTACAGCTGAATTAAAAAGTGAAAGCTTATTAACTTTAGGAATTACAGTAAAAAATGAAGGATACTTTAATGGAGAAATTACTTTAGAAAATAGTAATTTCAACTTAAAAGAATCTGACAGTGAGTATGTAAACAATATAGAAGATAATATTATAACATTAAATCAAATAAATGCCGGAACAACAGTTGAAATTAATGTTGAAATAGAACTTATAAAAGATGATAGTTTAGATGTAAGTTTATTAACTACTGTATCAGATTTAAAATTAACAGGTATTTATAGAGATAGTACAGAAAAAGATATAAATATAGAAGCAACAAGGGAAGTTGAATTAGACTATACTGAAAGTAATAGTGAAGACAATATAGAAAATGATATAGAAATAATTACAAATAAAATTCTTCAAGTGGATGGAGAAGAAAAACGAGTTATACAAATTTCTATAAATATGGGATTAAAAGACAATAATTATCCAATAAAAGAAATAAATACAAGTGTTACATTACCAGAAGAAGAAAGTTCACCAGAAGTTGTAACAAAAACTAATTTTAATACAATGACTTATTTTGAATATAACTATGATAATAATGTAATAGAAATGAGTTTTACAAACGAACCAGATGAGGAAAATAAGATATTGTGGGAAAAATCAGGATGTGAAAATGTAATCTTAACTTTAGTTTATAATAATGACGTAAATCTTGAAGAAGGTAGATTAACAATTGAACAAACTGTAAAATTATATAATGATAAAGAAATAACAGTTTCAAATACTTTAGAAATAGGAAATGAAGAAAAAGATGCTTTAGTACAAGTAAGTAATACAAGTTCAGAAAGTACAATTTACAAAGGAAAATTAAAAGCATCTTTAGATAGAAGTTTTGAAACAACAACAGATTTAATAGTAAATTTATCTGATGCAGAAGATAGTATTACTCTTATAGAGGACTCAAGCTATTATGTCTTATCAAGTGGACAAACTTCTTTTGCAAATGTTGTTTATAATAGAACAACTATTTCAAAAGATAATTTTGATGAAATTTTAGGAGAAAATGGATATATAACAATATTGAATCAAAATGGTGAGCAACTAGCAGAAATAAATTCTACAACACCGGTAGATGAAGATGGTAATATTGTTATTGATTATACTGGAAAAGAGCCTTCAAGTTTAACGATAGAAACATCAGCACCTATAACTGAAGGAAATTTAACATTTACTCATACAAAAACAATTAAAGCAGGAGAAGCAAATATTGTAGAGAATGCAACGCAATTAGTATCAAATGCAACAATTGATTATGGCACAGGAGTAACTAATAGCTCAGAAGTAAGAATAAACTTGGAAGAATCAAGTACAGAAGTTAAATTAGAAATAAATAAAGAAAGTTTATCAACTGTAGTGGAAAATAGTCTTGAAATAAGAGCAATATTAAGAAGTAATGATGAACAATATAATTTATTTGAAAATCCAACAATTGTTTTTCAATTACCAGAAGCAGTAGAAAATATTACAATAAATAATATAGAGTTATTGTATGAAACAGAATTATCTGTAGGAAACTATGTAGTTGATGGAAGAACAATAACAGTATCATTAATTGGTACACAAACAAACTACAAAGATTCAGGAATCGAAGGATCATTACTAGTAATAGATACTAGTGTAGAAGTAGATAGAAAAGCAGCTACTCAAGATAGCAAAATTATAATGGCATACGCAAATAAAGAAGAGACAGGATTAGTTGAAAGTGATATAAAAATAGTTGCACCAACAGATATGACAGTAATTCACAGTATTGATGAATTAGGGATAGAAACAATAGGAGAAGAAGAATCAGTTACTGCTACACTTGAAAGAGGCACAGAAGAAATAAACTTACAAACAGAAATTGAGGTAATAAATAACAGTGAGAACACAGTGGAAAATGTAAAAATATTAGGAACATTCCCTACAAAAAGTGAAGAAAATAACATAGATATTAGCGTAACTGAGGGAATAAGTATAGAAGGAATAGAAGGAGCTACAGTATATTATACGGAAAATGAAGATGCAACAGATGATATAGAAGATAGCGAAAATGGATGGCAAGAAACTATAACAGATGGAAGTACTGTAAGGAAGTATTTAATTGAAATTTCTACAATGGAAAGTGGAACAAGTGTAAATGCTAATTATACAATTAATGTACCAGCATCTTTAGAGTATAATCAAGAAGCTAGTCAAGATTATACAGTAAGCTATGAAAATTCTTTAACAGGAGCTTCAAATCAAATTGAAGCAACAACAATTAATTTAGAAACAGGTGTTGGACCAGATTTAGAGACAAGTTTAACTTCAAGTATATCAGGCACTGAACAAGAAGATGGTGCGACTGTAAAAAATGGTGAAGTAATCAAGTATAAAATAGAAGTGTCTAATGTAGGAAGTGAAGAAATAACCAATGTGTTGGTTACAGGAAATGTACCAGATGGAACTACATTAGTTGAACCAAAAGATAATTATGAATACACAGGAGCTTCATATTATGATGAGTTAGAAGACAGAACTTATCAAACAACTATTGACACGTTAGGTGTTGGAGAAGTTATAACTTTAGAATATGAAGTAAGAGTAAATACTGATACATCATCTGGAACAGAACTAATTAATAAATCTTCTATTACATATGGTGATGTAACTAAAGAATCTGAAGAAACAAGATTAGTTACATCTACAGGAGATATTCGTGTAACTGTAAAAAGAGTAACAGATGAAGATGTTGATTTATATGAAACAGGAACAGTTCAGTATTTTGCAATAATTGAAAACATATCTGATGAAACACAAGAAGATGTAATTGTAAAAACTAATATATCAGATTCATTACAAGTAAATAGATTAAGATTAATTACAAATATGGAATCACAAGATGTAAGTGATGAAGAACTTTCTGATTATGATGTAGACTCTGAACCAGTAGAAATTACAGAAGAAGATTTAACAGATGAATCAGGAGAAGCACCTGAATATGAAGAGATAGAATATCAAGATGAGATAAATATTGGATCAATAGCACCAGGAGAAAATAAAGTATTAAGCTATGATCTTGAAATACAAAATGTAGATGAAACAAGTTTAATTAACTTCTCTGTAGTAGCGATGGTTGATGATGATGAATACCGCTCAAATATAGTATCAGACTATGTAAAACAAGCAAATATATCTTTATCAATGACAGCAAATCCTGAAGAAGATTATCTAAATTCTGGAGATACATTACAATATACTATTACTATTAAAAATGATGGAACAGATATTGAAGGATTAGTAATAAAAGATGAAATACCATCTAGTTTAACAGTAGATAAAGTAACATTCGATGGAGAAGAGATCACAGAACTAAGTGGAGTTAATAATATAGAAATAAGGTGTAATATTAGTGGTGGTACTGAAAGTACAATAGTGATAGAAACAATTGTAAATTATTCAGAAGGAAGAACTGAAGCAGAAGCTATTACAAATGTTGCTTATGCAGAATTATTAGCAGAGAGAATAGCAACAACACAAGAAATTACACATATAATTGAAGCAAATGAAAGTCAAAGTAGTGGAACAACTAGCAGTGATAATAATGTTGATGATAATGACATTGCAAATGGAAGTTGTATAATAACAGGTATTGCATGGTTTGATGAAAATTCAAACGGACAAAAAGATGATGATGAAGAATTAGTAAGTGGAGTAAAAGTTCATTTATATAATACTCAAACAAATAATTTAGTAAGAGACGAAGAAGGAAATATATTAGAAGCAACAACAAATAGTAACGGAGTATATGTATTAAATAATATAGGAAATGGAAGTTATATAGTAATATTTGAATATGATGATTCAGTATATACTCTAACAACTTATAAAGCAGAAGGTGTAAGTGAATCAAATAATTCAGATGCTATTATGAAAGAATTAACAATAGAAGGAGAAACTCAAGAAGTTGCTTCAACAGACATTATAGAAATAAACGAAGAGAATATTTCAGATATTAATATAGGATTTGTTGAATTACAAAACTTTGATTTACAACTTGAAAAATTTGTTACTAAAATTATAATTCAAGACTCAAGTGGAAGTACAGTAAAAGAATATGATGATGAAACTTTAGCAAGAGCAGAATTAGATGCAAAAAGAGTAGAAGGTGCAACAGTTTTAATAGAATATAAGATTAGAGTAAGCAATGTTGGTGATGTAGATGGATATGTTAGAAGAATTGTAGATTATATGCCAAGTGATTTACAATTCAGTTCAGAATTAAACAAAGACTGGTATCAAACATCTGATGGATTGTATAATGTAAGTTTAGCAAATGATGTAATAGCACCAGGAGAATCTAGAGAAGTAACATTGACATTAACTAAATCAATGACAGCAAGTAATGTAGGTTTAATCAATAATACAGCAGAGATAGACGAGGCATATAATGAATTAGGATTAGCAGATATTAACTCAACACCAGGAAATAGGGCAAGTGGAGAAAATGATATGGGATCAGCTGATGTACTTTTAGGAATTAGAACTGGTGGAACTGTTTATATAGGAGGAGCTATTGTAGCAGTTGCTGTTTTAGGAACTATAGCTTTTGTAGTGATAAAGAAAAGAAAAAAAGATAAAGAGGAAATATAAAAAGAAAGGAGGGGATTTGAAATGAGTAAATTAAAAAAGATAGCAGTAAGTATTGCTATATCAATAATGGCTATATTAGGAATTTATACAGTATCAAATGCATATTATGTTGGACAATCTTTAACATTAACTAAACAGCAATATTTATCAAGTAGTAATATATATTGTATGGAAGCATATCAATCAACAATAAGCTTAATGCATTACAATATTATATCAAATGTAAAAATAGAAGGAACAAAATCAACAGATCATACAGGAAAAACAATAGATAGTGTTGATAATGCAAGATTTGCATATATATTATCTCAAGATAATGGCTCATCAAAAACAACAGGACCAGTACAAAATGCTATCTGGAATTTTGCATATACTTGGATGAAAAATGTAGGTCAATATCATGCTGGATTATATAATGGATTTACACAAAATAGTACAGGAACAACATCATTTATTGATACAGACGCAATTGATTATGCAAATAGTATAGCAAATGCTTCTCAAGTAACAGATAATACAGATAAAGATAATATACAAATAGTTGCTTATGAGAAAGATGGACAAAATTACATGAGAATAGGACCTTTCAATTGGTCATTTGGTGGAACAATAACTGAAATAAATGTATATGATCAAGATTCACAAACAATAGATGGATTGTTATTTAGTAGATTCCGTGGAAATGAAGAAATATGGCTTAGTATGGACGAAATAACTTCAGGAAGTGATTTCTATATTTCAGTACCTTTAGATGGTAATGTTAGTAAAATTACTAAAATAACTGGAACGATGCAAATAAATGTTAAAGGTGTGAATATATGGTTCCTAGAAAATACAGAAGGATATCTACAAAATATGATAATAGTTGAACCATATGAAACAACAGATGACATAGAATTTACCTTTGATTATGATATTTCAATAGAAGGAAGTTTAAGAATAATTAAGGTAAATGAGGATAATACAGAAATCAAACTAGCAGGAGTTGGATTCTATATTCAAAATAAACAATTAGGAAAATATGTAAAACAAGATTCAGAAGGTAATATCTCATATGTGGATACAATAGATGAAGCAACAGAATTTATAACAGACGAAAATGGTGAAATATATATTGAAGACTTAGTAGTTGGAACTTATCTAGCATATGAAACTAAAAATCCAAATTATGGATATGAATTTATAACAGAAGGACAATCAGTAGATATAACTGTTGATAAAATTACAGATTTTCAAATAGCAAATAAACAAATATATGTAAAACTATCTGGAATAGTGTGGGTAGATAAAATAGCAGGAAAAACTTCAGTAAGAAATGATCTTTATGATACTGATTATCATCCAGATATTGATGATTACCTAGATGATGGAGATATATTACTAGACGGAATTACAGTAAGACTAAAAGACAGAACAACAGGTGAAACTGTAATGGAAACAGTAACATCAGATGGTGGAGCATATCAATTTGTAGATGTTTTAATTGAAAATCTAGAAAATTATTATGTTGAATTTGAATATGATGGATTAAGCTATACAAATGTAACACCACACCTAGATTATGAAGAAACAGGATCTAAATCAGCAGAAAATAGCACTGTAAGAGAAGAGTTTAATAATGACTTTAGTGTTATAGAAGGTGGCGATACAGAAAGTACAGGTATTACACTTGATGAAAATGGAAATAAAGTATATGATTTAAGTTATAATATAGACCAAAATGAACATACAGCTACATTAATTAATAATGGACAATATTTAATAACAGGAAATACTGATGAAACAGGTTATAGTATTTGGGACAATTTTGAATATGGTATAGAAGAAATTAAGTGGATTAACCAAGGTCTATATGAAAGAGAACAACCAGATATGGCATTAATTAAAGATTTGGAAAATGTAAGAGTTTCAGTTAATGGATATCAACATGTATATAATTACTCACAAAGATTTGACAGTCAAGATGAATATGGTGATGGATTTAATGTTGGTGTTAAATTCGGACAGAAATATGGATCAATGTCATATACAAGAGCAATTTATGAAGCAGATTATAATTTCACAAGTGAAGATGCAAGTAACGAATTAAAAGTTTATGTAACATATAAAATAGCTTTAAGAAATGAGTCTACAAACCTAGTTACACAAATAAATAGTATAGTAGATTACTATGATAGTAATTATACACTTTCAAAAGTAGGAACAGAGTTAGATGAAAATGGACAAATAACGGGAGAAGAACTTACTCATACAGATACAACATATAATGACGAATATTCTAAGACAGTAATACAAACAAATGCTAGATTAGAAGCACAAACACAAACATACATTTATGTGGAATTTGAATTAAATAGAGAAACAGTAGTAAGTCTAATAAATGATGGAGAAGTTCTATACAATGTTGTTGAAATAAATTCTTATTCTGTATTTGATACAGATGGAAATGTGTATGCAGGTATAGATAAAGATTCTAACCCAGGAAATTGTACTCCAGGAAATTCAGCAACATATCAAGATGATACAGACTCAGCACCTGGATTTAAACTAGAAGTTGCAGATGCAAGAGAGCTTAGTGGTAAAGTATTCTTAGACTCAACATCAGAAGAATTAATGACAGGTGAAATAAGACAAGGTTCTGGAGCATATGAAGATGGAGAGTTAGGAATTGAAGGTGTAGAAGTTACATTAACTGAAAATACAGGAAGTGGACAAGTATATACTACAACAACAGATAGTAATGGTGATTTCTTAATTACAGGATTTATACCAGGTGATTATACATTAACATATACTTGGGGAGATGAAACTTATACAGTTCAAAATTATAAAGGAACAGTATATGATAGCTCAAGAGATCAAAGTAATAAAGAGTGGTATAAAGAAAATGTAGATACTAGATTAACAGATGCAATAGACGATTATGAATTAAGACAACAAATAGATGCAGAGATTACTTCAATAACTAGTAGTACAGAGACAACAATAGACAAGATGAATTCTACTACTCCTACAATGGGAATTGGAGTAGAATATGAAAGTGCTTACACAGCATCAACAGGTGATAGATATGTATATCAAATTAGTAATATTGATTTTGGTATAGTTGAAAGAGCAAGACAAAAAATAGAATTAACTAAGAGAGTTGCAACAGTTAAAGTAACACTTGCAAATGGTCAAGTAATAACAGATGCAACAATTGATGAAGATGGTAATATTACAGGAGAATCAGGAAACTTTACTCGTATGGGACCATCAGAAAGTGCAACACCAGCAAATGGATATATAAGAATTGAAATAGACAATGAGTTAATGCAAGGAGCAACTCTAGAGGTTGGATATGAAATTACAGCAACAAACTTAAGTGAGTTAGACTACTTATCAGAGAATTTCTACAAGTATGGAATTGTTGAAGGAGATGTTGTAACAATAACACCATCAGCGATAATAGATTATCTAGATAGTGATTGGGCATTTGATAATGAAATAAATCCAGATTGGGAAGTTAAAACATTAGATGAGATTAAAGACTTAGTTGCAGAAGTTGTATATAATAATGAAAATTCTACTATAAATGAAAAGATAATTCTTTATACAGAAAGCTTAAGTAATCAAAGTTTAGAGCCAACTCAATCAGCAAGTGTAGATTTAATAGTATCTAGAATTTTAACTACATCAGACGATATTTCATTAGATAATGAGGCAGAAGTTACTAAATTAGATAAGACAGGTGGTTCTGAACCTGAAGAAATACCAGGAAATTATATTCCAAGTAGTGGAAGTACAGAATCAGATGATACTATGTCAGAGACAGTTATTGTTACTCCAGCAACAGGTGATAACTTATCATTTATAATACCAATTGCAATTGGAATAATAGCATTAGTAGTTCTAGGAGTAGGAGTAATTTTAATTAAGAAAAAGGCACTAGGAAATAAATAATTAAAAAAAATTTAAAAATGGAAGAGTTTAAAAACTTTTCCATTTTTTTCTTTTAAAGCTACGCAAATAGTCGTTTCTAGAAATTTTAGAATAGTATTGAGAAAAATGTAATAAAAATGTAATAAATTCTTAAAATTTGTAAATTGAAAGTGCTAAAAAGACTTTCCCTAAAGTAAAAACAGAATGATTTTGTAATAATTGGTTTTTTTGGAAAAAATTCATATTGATTTTTGTTCGAAAAATCTTTAATATTATATTAGTATAAAATATTCCGTTTGGATTGAGGGGGAAAAAAATGAGAAGAGCAAGAAAAATCTTTAATTTTATTTTGGTATTTTCTATTATTTTCTTATTAATAGGTATTAATCTTACAACAGCTACAGAAAATAGTGAAAATAATCAAAATGAGAGTCAAGTACAACCAATTACAGGAGTGGAACATTCTGTAGAGAAGTATTATCAAATAGTTAACAGTAGTGAGGAGGAGGCAGAAGAGGATGAAATTGATAATACAATTATAATTCAGGAAAGGATAGAAGTTTACAGAAATGAAAATAGTCCTGAAATTGAAAATGAGAATTTAGTAGTTGTTTTACCAGTTTTACAAGAACAAAGCCCAGATAGTGTGGTTATATTAGTAAATGGGGTAAAACTAGAAGAAAGTAGCTATTCATATAATATTCAAAATGGAATATTAAGAATAACTTTAGATGAAGAAAGTGAATTACAGTATATAGGAGAGTCTACAGATATATACCAAATAATATGTAGATATTCAGGAGTAGAGTTTGAAGAAAATACTAGTGTAAATTTAAATACTACATTATATACTAAATGTAAGAATATAGATGAGGTAACAATACAAAAAGAAGATAATGTAGAAATTTCACAAGTTGGTTCAAGCTTATCTTTGGGTGGACAAATTACTAATCAAATATATAAAGGATATTTATATCAAGGAAGTCAAAGAGATACAGATTATATTGAAAAATATCAAGTATCTGTTTCAAGTTTAGAAGATATAGATGAGATTACAATGAGCTTGGAATCTGAAAATTATATCCAAGAGACTGAAGAAGAGATAAACTTGTATGATGTAAATGGAAATACATATTTTACAGGAATATATTTATCAAAAGATAATATGTTAAGAATCTTAGGAGAAGATGGAAGTGTTACTATTAAAGATTTAAATGATAATGTATTATATACAATAAATAAAGATACAGAAGCAGATGAAAATGGTAACATTAGAATAGATTATGAAAATAGTGATTTAAATAGAATACAAATAATAATAACAAAACCTGTTGAAGAAGGAAATCTTGACATTTATAATATAAAAACTATGAATCCAAATACTGGTTATACAAGAGATGAGTTAGAAACATTTAGTAAGTTTGCAGAAGTAATAAAAGCAAATGATGAAACAGCTGTCTTAATAATGGAGTTATTAGATACAACACCTCAAGCTTCTCTTCAATTAAGTAAAACAGAAATATCAACTATGCAAGAGAATCAAGAAATGGAAATAAAAGTAACATTAAATGGTACAGATGAAACAATGGAATTATACAATAATCCATTATTACAAATAACATTTCCTGATGAGGTAGATGCGGTTTCTTTACAAAGTGATATAAGCTTATTATATGATCAAGAATTACAAATAGTAAATTCTTGGGTAGATGGAACAACAGTTTATATTGAATTACAAGGACAACAGACAAGTTATAAAGAAGATGCAATACAAGGAGCGGAAATTTATTTTAAAGTTAATTTAACATTAAATAAGAAAGCAACAAATAATGAAGGAGAAATTAAATTAAATGTTGTAAACCAAGGAAATGGAAAAACTGTAGAAGTTAGTGAACAAATATCAATAGTTTCACCAAGAGATATGATAACTATTAATAGTATAAGTGAAGTTGGTGTAGAGACTTATGGACAAGAAGAAAGTTCAGAAGTAACTTTAAATAGAAATAATGATAAAGTACAAGTACAAGTATCTTCTGAAATTATAAATAATACAGAAAATGTTCAAGATGTAAAAATATTAGGAGAGATGTTAACTAATAGTAGTGAAAATAACTTAGATGCAACTCTTATATCTTCATTATCAGTAGAAGGTGTATCTGCTACAGTTTATTACACAGAGAATGAAGATGCAGATGAAGATTTATCAGATAGTGATAATGGCTGGACAACAAATCTTGAAAGTTTAAGTAATCCAACTAAGTATTTAATTACTGTAGATTCAATGAATGTTGCAGATACTTTAACAACAACTTATACTGTAGCAATTCCTGAAAGCTTAGAATATAACCAAGAGGCTACAGAAAGTTATACAGTAATGTTCTCTGATACAGAGAGTACATCTAATAATGTTAAGGCTACTGCTGTAACATTAACTACTGGTGAAGGTCCAACTTTAGAGGGTAGTTTAACTGCTTCTGTTGGTAATGATACAATTAGTGATGGTGATACTGTAAAAGTTGGTGAGGTTATTTATTATAATCTTGCTCTTACTAATACTGGTACAGAGGCTGCTACTAATGTAACTGTTAGTGTTCCAGTACCAGAAGGAACAACAATACTTGAAGAGAAAGAAGCAGTACTTGAAGGAGAAGCTGACGCAGATTCAGATGAAGAAAAAGGATATGTTTATGGAAATGGTTTCTATAATGAAATGGAAGGTTCAACATATACTACAACTGTTGAATCAATAGAAGCTGGTGAAACAGTAAATGTTCAAATATTAGTTAGACCAGATTCTACAGATAGCTCACCAATAACTGTTGTACCAGAAGTAACTTACAGCGAATATACTGTAGAATTAGATGGTTTTAGTGTAAATGTAGAAGA